>JAJBSY010000245.1 GCA_020861205.1 Deltaproteobacteria bacterium
TTAAGAAAAACTTAAATAATTCTGTGGTTATTTTTTTTTCTTGAGATGTAAAAAACACTTGATTTTATCGAAGGGTACAGAGGCCAGTGACTAGAGCACGGACCGTCATTGTTTGTTATTGAAAGATTCCTAATTATTTTAAGATATTATAAAACGATTATATTTGTGCATATAGGGACCGCTATCCACGCCGGAAAGCCTGGAAACCCACCTTGAAGGTTCCCCCGTATCCCCTTACAACTGCCGACATGATGGAAGCAGTTTGGACACACGTTTCAGCCCGGTTGCAGGAGCGGCTTGAGCCCGGCCATTACAAGGTCTGGATCCAGCCGCTCGCGGGGCATTTTGACGGTACCGGGTTGGTTGTCCATGCTGTGAGCGCCTTTGCCGCCGGGTTTGTGCGCGACAACTTTATGGCGGCCATTCGCGAAGCGGTACGGGACGTCACCGGGGAGGATATCCCGGTTCGGTTGACGGATGTCCCGTTTGGGGCGGAAAACGGACGAGAAGACGGGAGACGCCGCGACCCGGAACGTGCGGGGGAAGTTTCAAAATCCGTCCCCGCCTTGATCGTTTCTCCCGCGGTTGTGGAAAACCCGCCCGTTTCCCCGCTCGTTGCCGAGCCCGGCCGGGCGTGGCAGCCCGTGACGGCCTTGCAGGTTGAAGGCCAGCACGCCCTTCCGTTGCGATATGACGAAAAGGCGTTCAGCATCAGTTCCCGCCAATGGCGGCACTCCTTTGAGGATTTTGTCGTCGGCCCGAGTAACGAGCTGGCCTTTGCCGCATCCCGGAGCATATGCAAAGAGAGCAGGGGAGCCGATATCCTGTTCTTAAGCTCCGGCCCGGGGCTTGGGAAAACCCATCTGGTGCAGGCCGTG
Organism: Deltaproteobacteria bacterium; assembly: GCA_020861205.1. Classification (GTDB taxonomy): domain Bacteria; phylum Desulfobacterota; class Desulfovibrionia; order Desulfovibrionales; family Desulfovibrionaceae; genus FLUQ01. Next base: position 879 of record JAJBSY010000245.1, read on the forward strand.
GGGCAGCAGTTGTATAAGGAATGCAACTACCGGGCGCCCAAGGTTGAGTACCTGACCGCCGAGGAGTTCGCCTCCCGGTTGGTCATGTCCTTCAAGGGGCATGATACGGACAGGTTCAAGTCCCGGTACCGCGACGTTGACGTGCTGCTCCTTGAAGACGTTCATTTTTTGCAGGGCAAGGAAAAAATCCAGGAAGAACTGCTTGCCACCCTGAAAACCCTTCAGGACCGCGGGAGCAAGGTTCTTTTCTCCAGTTCCTTCATCCCCCGGGACCTGCAGGGGATGGGCGGCGAATTGCTTTCGCGGCTGCATTCCGGATTCCTCGCGGTTATCGATCGTCCCGACAGGGATACGCGCAAGAGAATTTTCAGGGAGAAAGCCAGGCTCAATCAGGTCATCCTTCCCGAGGACGTTTCCGATTTTCTCGCGGACAACATCGATTCCGACGTGCGCCAGATCGAAAGCTGTCTGCGCAACCTCGCCTTGAAAGCCAAGCTTCTCCGGTGCGATATAACCATGCAGATGGCCTGGGAGGCGGTTCAATATTACGCCCCCTGCGAGAAAAAGCTTGACCTGGAAAAGATCATCGCCTATGTTTCGCGTGGTTACGGTATCTCGTCAAAGGAAATGCGGTCCAAAAGTCGTAAAAAAGATCTGGTGGTCGCCCGGAATACGGTATTTTTCCTGGCCAGGAAACACACGGATCTTTCCCTTGAAGAAATAGGCACTATTTTCGGCAGGAGCCATTCCACGGTGATCAAAGGCATAACCTCTCTGGAACGCGAAATGAGTCGCGAAACGTCACTCGGCAGGCAGATAGCGGGCGCTATCTCGCTTATCGAACGGAACGGAGGCATTATTAGCCCCTCGTCGTAACGGGGGAGCGGATTGCGTGTGGAACGTAAACCAAGTGTGTAGGACACGGCTTTCCCCCTGGGAGAGCCGTGTTTTTTTTGTAACGGAACGTGAGGGACATGTGGAAAAGAGTCAAATGTACAAGGAAATAGCCCCCCGTCTGTTCGGGCTCCGGGAAAGCCTCGGGCTTACCCATGCCGAGCTCGCGGAAAAAATCGGCGCCGGGCCGGAACTTGTGGCCGCCTACGAAAAGGGCGACCGGGAAATCCCCGTCAGCTATCTCATGGATGTCTCCCATGCCTGCGGCATCGACCTGACGGAACTGCTTTCCGGGGACGAAGCGCATTTGCAGCGCTACACGGTCGTGCGCGACGGCGAGGGGCTTTCCGTGACCCGTCGCAAGGATTACGACTACAAAAATCTGGCTTTCCGCTTCACCGGCAGGCTGATGGAGCCGTTTCTGGTCAAGGTTCCGCCCAAGGAGCGCGAAGAGGTCAACTTGATCGCCCACAAGGGCCAGGAATTTTCCTACATGTTGGAAGGGAGGCTCGAGATGCATCTGGGTGAGGATGTCCTGGTGCTGGAGCCGGGCGATTCGATTTTTTTCAGTTCGACCATTCCCCACGGGCTGCGGGGGCTTGACGGCCGACAAGCGGTATTCGTGAGCGTGATTATTTAGGGGATCCCGCGGGCCTCGGGCCGCAGGCGGTATCCCCGGTAATCATCGGCTGCAACCACGAAACATCAACCATATATCACTACCGCTGAAAAGGTGCTGTCATGAAAAAATTTACCGCTGCCAGTTATGAAGAGTTTTGCCAGAAATTTACCCTTGAAGTGCCCGAAAATTTCAACTTCGCGTTCGACGTCCTTGACGTGATGGCCGACGAGACGCCGGACAAGCTGTGCATCCGCCACGTCAGCGACGATTTCACGGTCCGCGACCAGACGTTCCGCGAAGTCGCGGACGCTTCCAGCCGGGTTGCGGCCGCTCTCGCCGCCAAGGGAGTGAAAAAGGGCGATCGGGTCATGCTTGTTCTGTACCGACGGCTCGAATGGTGGCATGTGTTGCTCGGCCTGCACAAACTCGGCGCCATAGCCATCCCGGCCCCGGCCCAGCTGACCGTCAAGGATCTCGTTTTCCGCTGCAACAAGGCCAAGACCAAGGCCGTGGTCGTGGATTACACCGTGACGGAACGAGTGGAGGCGGCGCGCGCGGAATGCCCTGATCTCGAACTGTGCGTCCAGGTGGGACCCGCTCCCATGCCCAAAGGCTGGACCGACTACGGCACCATGCTTTCCGAAGCGCGGGCCTATTTTCCCCGCCCGGCGGACGATGACAAGCTGGCCTGCGGCAAAGATCCCATGCTGATCTTTTTCTCTTCCGGCACCACGGGGATGCCCAAAATGGTCGTGCACACCCATGAGTATCCGATGGGGCACCTGTTCACCGGCATGTTCTGGCACGACCTGGAAGAAACGGATCTGCACCTTACGGTCGCGGACACCGGCTGGGGCAAGGCCGTTTGGGGAAAGTCATACGGCCAGTGGATGGCGGGAGCCGCCGTGTTTGTGTATGATTATCGCGGCAAATTCAACCCGTCCGCGCTTTTGAAGGTTATGTGCGAGCACGGCGTGACCACCTTCTGCGCGCCTCCCACCATCTACCGTTTTCTGGTCCGCGAAGATCTCACGCAGTACGATCTTTCCAACCTGCGGCACTGCACCACGGCGGGTGAACTGCTGAACGAAAGCGTGTTCCATGCCTGGAAAAAGGTTACCGGCCTGACCATCTACGAGGGGTTCGGCCAGACGGAGACCGCGCTGCAACTGGCGACCCTGCCCTGCATGGAGGCGAAACCCGGTTCCATCGGCAAGCCCGTTCCCGGCTGGGACGTCCGGGTGCTGAACGAACAGGGCGAAGTATGCGCGTCGGGCGATGAAGGGGAAATATGCGTACGCTTGGGCACGAATGTCCCTTGCAGCCTGTTCGTGGAATATCTCGACGAGCCCGAACTGACGGAAAAGGCCATGCACGACGGGTGGTACCACACCGGCGATAAGGCCTGGGTCGACGAGGAAGGCTACTTCTGGTTCCTCGGGCGCGTTGACGACCTTATCAAGACCTCCGGTTACCGGGTTGGGCCCTTTGAGGTGGAAAGCGCGCTGGTTTCCCATGACGCGGTTGTGGAAGCCGCCGTCACGGGGGTGCCCGATCCCGTGCGCGGCCAGGTGGTCAAGGCCACCGTGGTGCTGCGCCCCGGTCTCGCTCCATCCGATTCCTTGACCAGGGAATTGCAGGAGCACGTGAAAACCGTGACGGCCCCGTACAAATATCCGCGGGTCGTGGAATACGTCGCGGAATTGCCCAAGACCATCAGCGGCAAAATCAAGCGGTCGGAAATCCGTAGCCGCGACGCGGGCCGGGACGGTAATGCGGAAAGGCGGGCAACGGTCGCGGGATTCGTGGCCCAGGCGTAAACCGTTCGAATGACGGGCTGCTGTGGCGGATACGCGCCACAAAAAGACTCTGCCTACGGGTAACTTCTGCAAGGCGGTATGAAACGAACCGAATTAGGTAGCTGCCATACCGGGAAGAAGTGAAGCGGGCATATCGTCCAAGGGACGATATGCCCGCTTTGTCACGTCAAGACGGCTTATTCGGGCAAAAGCCGGAGCGGCATCGGCCACGATGGCAAGCGTCACGCTATGGCAGCGATGACCGCCCCCGGTAAACATTATGGTTCTTCTGTTCCAATCACACTCGCCCGTCATGCCGTGCGCTTTTTTTTCCGTGACAGTATCCATTGCAACACCGCCAAAATGGAAAACGCCATAGCGGAATACAGTAATTGGTCGGAGGTGCCGCTCTTGATCTCATTGGGGATACCCCCGACACTGACGGCTTTAAGTTTTCCGGCTTCATCAAAGTCAACGAAAAAAGAGATGTGGTTGGGGAGGTAAAAACACGTCTGTCCGTTCACCATGGTTTCCTTGTAGTGGGGAAGGGCATTGCGGACGGCGTCCAAATCCATATTCGCGGAAAATGTTTCAGACTGTATGGTGAGAGATTGCGGGTTATTTTTGGTGTACCAGGTTATTTTGTATATCGGACAGTTTTTCAAATACTTTTTGTCTCGGCGGCTGTCGTTGATCGGGTGGACAACAATGGAGATACCGTTGCCGGTAAGTTCAATGCCGTTGTCTGGAAGAAAGCCCTTTGGCCTCGGGTTGGAACGATTGACCAGAAAAGTAGCCGGAGGCATTTGGACGGTATCGAGGAGTTGGTCAAGCTTTGGTCTGATCGAAAATCCTTTTTTGACCAGCTGGTTTATGGTCGTGTATCGCAGCTTGATTGAGTCGCTATTAAAGGTAACGACCGTGCCCCCGAAATAGCCATAAAAAAAAGTGGTGTACACGAACATAATGGCGAGCATGGAAAACGATACGATCCGCAGCATGATGTAAAAACGTCTGGATTCCACTTGCGATCCTTTATTTTTTCCAGGGCGCTGTCGGCAACAGCCTTCCAGGCGCATATGAAAACCACCGGCCATGCCGGTGGTTCTCATGTGTCAAAGGATTGGCGGGAGTATTACTTCGCCGCCCGGGCGGCTTCCAACGCCGCTTCGAAGTTCACGGCGTTCGTCACTTCGGGCACGATTTCGGTATAGGTGACAGTGCCCGCGCTGTCCACCACAAAAATGGCGCGGGTCAGCAAGCGGAGTTCCTTTATAAGGACGCCGTAGTTCATGCCGAAGGAAACGTCCTTGTAGTCCGAAAGCGTCTCCAGGTTGGCGGTGCCGGTGGCGCCGCACCAGCGGGCCTGGGCGAAGGGAAGATCGCACGAAACGGTGAGTATCCGGACGTGGTCGCCCAGAGCGCCGGCTTCCGCGTTAAACCGCTTGGTCTGCAAGTCGCATACGCCGGTGTCCAGCGAGGGCACGACGGAGATGATGCAAACCTTGCCCTTGTAGTCGGCCAGAGTGCGGGGAGACAGATCGTTCGCGACGACGGTGAAATCCGGAGCTTTGTCGCCTTTGTTTACCGGGGTGCCGAGCAGGGTGAACGGCTGTCCGGCAAAGGTAATGATGTTTTTCCGTTCCATGTGGTTCTCCTAATACGATGGTTAGAGTCATTAACAGGAATAATTCCCATTACTATATATGCTTCGATACCATTTGTATAGCAGTATATCTTACAAATCCGTTTTTGCGCAAATACGAACCTGCTTTTTAGGCGCTCGCATAAAGAGAGGAGAGAAACCTCCCCGCTTCAGACGGGGTAAATTACCGTTTCCGGCTCCAGCCGGAAGCAGGCCGCATTTCCTTTTCCTGAGAATATTGTGATAACAAATATATAATAATTACTACAAGATAGACTTAATTTCAAAGCATTGTACTATGGCAATCCACCCTAAAGGCAAGGGGGATTTGACCGGTGTCGGCTCGATGCCGGAAACCAACCAAGGAGAGTACAATGGACAGAGAAAAAGTAGCGCAGAGCATGGAAGAGGTCGTGCAGTCCTACCGGAAGCAATTGGCGGAAAACGATGACTCGAAGATGGCGAACCTGGGCAACTCCATGAAGATGGGATTCGAATCGTTGCGCGGGATGGTTGCCGGAAGCGAATCGGACAAACAGTCCATCACTATGTTCAAACGGTATGCGGACAATTTTGAGGATGCCCTGAAAGACGGCAACAGGGCCGGCGCCAGCCGTGCCTTGGATGATCTTGAAAAATCGATCCAGGCCTTCCGGATCCGGTCGGACGCCATCAATTAACGGCTGGAATATCCGGACTGCCCTGGGTGGTTTTTGCCGGTATGATTGTGAGA
>JAJBSY010000203.1 GCA_020861205.1 Deltaproteobacteria bacterium
GGATACAAAAGGCGCCAGGCCCGGCCCACACGCCTAAATGGGCCTTCCGGGGAGAAACGGAAAAACCTGGAACGCGCATAGAACCCTGCTAAAAAGCCGCCGCCCGCGCGGCGGGAAGCCCGGCGGCCGATACTTGGAAGGCCGCCGGACGGTGTACCCCGTCACCTGGCGAAAGAACGGGCGAACAAGGCCTCCACGGCGGCCTTGCCGTTCTTTTCCAAAAACCTGGTTCCGGTGGCGGTGAACAGGCGATGCCGGATGACAGGATCGTTTTCCGGAACCCATATGTTGTTCTCCCAATGAAACCAGCCGTTTTTGGACTGATCGAACACCCGCAGGGGTTTGTTGCAAATTTTGGCGAACTCCGCCCCCCAGCCCGTGCCGCCGCGAACGGTGCCGTCTTCGAGTATGCTTCCCACGACGTACACTTCGTAGCCGTTGCTCACCTGCCAGCAGATGGATTGCAGCACTTTGCGGAAGATCGGGGCGCGGGTGTACTCGCGTTTGAGCAGTCTGGAAACATAGCTCAAGCTCACGTCTTTCAGGGCCAGCTCGTCGGTCGTAAGCACCCGCAGGCCGCGTGTGCGTTCCGCCTGGTGCCCCTCAAAGCTGAAGTTCACTTCCTGGATGCCGTATTCTTCGGCCAACGCGCCGAAAAAGGCTTCCGTCCCGGGAGCGCCGCCACTGAACAGGGTACAGTCTTTAGGTGCAAGCATGAGTCCTCCGAATCGCAGGGTATGGGTATATTTGGTATGGTAAAAAAGTCCGTGGGCTTTGTATAGCTCAAACCCGGCCTTTTGCGCTTTTTGGGACGCAAGGTCAAGCAAAAAATCTTTTTATCACCGGCTGCGGCGGGAAATGACGGTTTTCTCGACCCTGGCATGGGCGTTGTTCCGGATAGTGTCCGCCGTGTACAGAACAAGCGCCAGCCAGATGGCGGAAAGAGACGCGATGCGCCCCGCGGTCAACGGTTCGCGGAAAACGAACACTCCGATCAGCGCGGACAGCAGCGGGGAAACATACTGCAAAATTCCCAGCGTCATAAACGGAAGGCGGCGGGCGCCGTAAGCGTACAGGATGAGCGGCGTCGAGGTGACAACACCGGCTCCCATGAGAAGCAAAATATCCGTCAGGCCGATAGCGCCGGTTCCCGGCACGGCGTAATAGTGGCACCATGCGATAAAAACCACGGAAAACGGAAACAGAATGGCTGTCTCCAGCATCAGCCCGGGGAGGGACTCCACGCGTCCGACTTTCCGCAACAGCGCGTAGGTTGAAAAAGAGACGCTCTGGCACAGGCCGGCCCAGGGAACGTTTCCGTTGATGCCGATCTCGGCCAGAATTCCGGCAAACGCGATGACGATGGCCACCCAGCGCATGGGGCTCGGCCTGTCACGGAACAGGACGACGCCCATGCAGATGGTGATGAGCGGGCTGATAAAGTACCCCAGGCTGGCCTCGATCACCCTGCCGTTGTTCACGGCCCAGATGTACAGGCCCCAGTTGAACGCGAGCACGAGGCTGCTGCAAAACAGCGCCCGCAGGGTCTTGGCGTCCCGGGCCGCCTTGACGACCTCCCCCATGCGGCGGGTCAGGATGACCAGCGGGAGCAGAAACAGGCAGGCCCAAACCACCCGATGGCACAAAATATAAAAGGGGGAAACATCCCGGAGAAGATACCAATACAGCGGCAACGCGCCCCACATGAGGGACGAGCCGAGAGAGGCCCATATGCCGGAATCGCAATTCCGGAACGAGGCGAGGACGGTGAAGGCTTTATGCCGCATGTGTCACGCGAAGTTACCGTGTCTGGAAAAGCCGGCACGGGTTCCCCTGGGCCGGCCCTCCGTTACCCTTTATACCGGGCGGCCAGGTCCTCGGCGGAACGCGCCAGCAGGCTGACGTCCGCCCCAACGGCGACGAACAGCGCGCCGAGTTTCAGATACTCACGGTTGAGGGTCTCATCCCAGGTCAGGATGCCCGGAGCTTTCCCGGCGGCCACGATGGTTTTGATGCCCTTCTTGATCGCGGCGACAACGTCGGGATGCCCGCCGCCCTCCGTCAAGTGGCCCATGGAAGCCGCAAGGTCCGCCGGGCCGATGAACACGCCGTCGACCCCCGGGGTGGCCGCGATGGCCTCGAGGTTCTTCATGCCCGTGACTGTTTCCACCTGGACCAAAAGGCAGACCTCGCCATCCGCCTTGGCGGGGTAGTCCTTCACCCTGCCCCAACGCGCGGCCCTGGCAAGGGCGCTCCCGACGCCGCGAACGCCTTTAGGAGGATAGTGCACGGCGGCCACAAGCTCTTTCGCCTGGGCCGGGGTGTCCACCATGGGAATGAGGAGCGTCTGCACGCCGAGATCGAGATATTGTTTCAGGTAGTGCGTTTGGCCGATGGATGGCCGCACCACGGGATGCGCGGGATACGGTTCGACGGCTTGAAGCTGGGCCAGAACGCTCCGCACATCATTAGGGGCGTGCTCCCCGTCGATAAGCAGCCAATCGAACCCGGCCCCGGCGGAAATTTCCGCGCAATAGGGGTCGGGAAGGGACAGCCAGAGGCCGATTTGCGCTTCCTTGTGGGCGAGCGCTTCCTTAAAGGCGTTACCGTTCCCGTTCATAGCATCCTCCTTGATGGCGCTTCGGTGAACATGCGGAAAAAACATCGCCGGACGAGTCTACATCCAAGCCCCGCGAATTGCCACGGCGTTTTCCCGCTCCGAAAGGCCGCCGGATAATCGCCGTGGCCGGCTGCTAGACATCGTAAAAACAGAATTCCTGAAAGCCGCGGGCCACGGAGAACCGGCCGGGAAGAGGGACGGCGAGATTTTCCCGCAGGGTTTTCACAACCTCCAGCAAGGCCGCGAGGTTGATGCCCGTGTCGATCCCCATGCGGTGCAGCATGTTGACCGCGTCCTCGGTCGCCGTGTTGCCCGCGGCGCCGGGGGCGAACGGGCAGCCTCCCAAACCGCCGGTAGCGGTCTCGAACGCGAAGAATCCCTCTTCCATGGCGGCCAGCATATTGGCAAGGCCCATGCCGTGCGTGTCGTGCAGATGCAACCGGACGGCAAGTTGGGGGAGCGCCGCCCGGAAATCACGAAGGACCCCTCTCACCTGCCGGGGGTTGGCGACGCCGATGGTATCCGCGAGGATAACCGACCGGACCCCGAGCGAAGCGACTTTTTCCGCCAGGGCGACGGTATCGGCGGTTGGAACGCGCCCCGCGAAGGGGCAGCCGAAAACGGTGGCCAAAGAGACGGTTATCTCCGGTTTCGGCAAGGCGTCGATGATGGAAGCCAGGTCGCGCAGCGATTCTTCATGCGTCCGGTTGATGTTGGCCCTGTTATGTTCCCGGCTCACGGATATGACGTAGTTGATCCGGCCCGCGCCCGCCTGGACGGCATCGCGAGCGCCCCGAAGGTTCGGCGCGAGAACGTGGGTTTCCACATCCGGGTGCCGCGTGGCCATATGGTTGACGATTTTCGAGGCGTCGGCCAACTGCGGCACGGCCTTGGGGCTGACAAAGGACGTCGCTTCCAGCCGTTTCACCCCGGCGGCGACGAGTTGGTCCAGCACTGCGGTTTTCACGTCGGTGGGGATCCAGTCCGCAATATTCTGGAATCCATCCCGGGCCGTCACATCAACAATTTGAGCGCTCGCCACAGAACCTCCCGTCTCGCGTCCCGTAAGAAATCCTAAAACGCCGATCGCGCAAGGAGCGCCGGCGTCTCCAACCGAGTCTAGAATCCCCGCGTCGGCATAAGCGAAGGCAGCCAGGTGCTGATTACCGGCACCGCGATAATCAGCGCCAGGAAGCAGAACATGAGGAGAATAAACGGCACAACGCCCTTGATGACATCGTCAAAGCCGATATCGTCCCTGAGTCCCTTGATGACATAAAGATCCATACCGACAGGCGGCGTGATGAGCGCGATGGCCATGTTCACCGTAAGCACGACCCCGTACCAGATGGGGTCGATATTCATGGCGAGCATGATGGGCAGAATCAACGGCGTCGTCAGGAGAATGCAGGAAATGGTTTCAAGAAGAGCCCCCAGCACCAGCAGGAGCACGTTCACCGCGAGGATGAAAAACAAGGGACTCAACTCGTATTCGACCACCATCCGGGTCAGTTCCTGGGGTACATTCATGAGCGCCAGCACCTTGCCGAAAAGATGCGCCCCGATGATGATCATGCCGATCATGCAGGTGGTGGCCAACGCATCCAGCAGAATCTGGGGAAGCTGCTTCCAGGAGAGGGTCCGGTACACGAATTTCGTCAGGATGAAGCTGACCATCAAGCCCACGGAGGCGGCCTCCGTAGGCGTAAACAGCCCGGTGTAGATGCCCCCGATAATGATGACCGGCAAGGATAACGCGGGCAAGTTGTATCTGGTCAGTTTCCAGCGCTCTTCCCAACTCGCCTTGGGCAGCGGGGTATAGCCGCCCCGGATGCTCCGCAAAACGGCATACCCCGCCAGCATCAGGGTAAGAAGTACCCCGGGGATAACCCCGGCCATGAACAGTTTATCCAGCGACGCGTCCGTAATGGACGAATAGATGATCATGGGAATGGAGGGCGGGATCAGGATGCCGAGCACGCCGCCCGTGGCCAGGAGGCCGCAGGTGAATTTTTTGTCATACCCTCTGGAGAACATGGCCGGGTACGCCACCATGCCGATAGTGGCCGCGGTTGCCGCGCCGGAGCCGGTAATGGCCGCGAAAATCGCGCAGGAAAAAACCGTCGCCACGGCAAGCCCGCCCGGCAGGTGCCGCACCCAGGTATTGATGGTTTCAAACAGATTGTCGCCCACTTTGCCGACCAGCAGTATCTGGCTCATGATGACGAACAACGGCACGGCCAAAAGCGTGAAGCTGTTGACCGACTCAAGTACCGTGATAGTGAGGAAGCTTAACGAGATATCATTGAACCAGGCGAGTATGACGGATGTGCTCCCCAGGCCGAAGGCCACGGGCAGCCCGAGAAGGAGGATCGCCCCCAACAGGGCGATAGTTATGAGAAAATTGACCATCAGTGCCCCCCTCCGGTTCCGAGGCCGTCAAGGGGACTTCCCGACCGCAGCCTGATGACGCGCTCACAGGCAAAGATAAAAAACTGGACGGTCAGAAGAACAAACCCGATAACCAATGGCATGTCCGTTAGCCAGAGCGGAACGCGCATGGTGGTCGGCGTGGTTTCGCCCGTTTCAATGACGTCAAGAAGATCGACCCAGCCATACGCCACGATGAGGAGACAAAACGCCATGCCGCCGAGGGACGTTATGAGATAAAAGATGTCCTGCCCCCTGGGAGAGAAGCGGCAGACGAGCAGTTCCACCCGCACGTGACGCTCGCGCATGAGGGTGTAGGCGGCTCCCAGCAACATGGCCCCGGCGAAAAGATACACGCTGGTTTCCGCTATCCAGGAAGTGGGGTGGCCGGTGTAGCGGCAAACCACCTCGACGAAAAGGATAACGCCGGCGAGAAGCAAGGCGGACCCGCTCAAAAGCCCCACGGCGGTGTTAATCCTGGAATTGAGTGCTTTGATCCTCTGGAGCATGAAAATCCTTACGCGGCGGTAAGCCCTGGCAATAAAAACCCGGCGCCGTCCCAGCCCCTTCTCCGAAGACGCGCCCCCAGCGGGGAAGTGCCACTGAATGCAATATGAACCCGGAACGCGGCCGTCGAACTCGGCGGGACAATGTGCCTGAAAACGGGTCTGCCGGCAACCGCTGTGCCTTTTGAAAGTGCGACGGTGCGCCGGACAAACATGGGGAGACCGTTTTCCGCCAATCACTAATATTCCCGGTGAGAACTGTCAACGCAAAATGCCCCCCATGGCGCATCGCGCTGTGGCCGCTTGCCTATACGAACGGAAAAGACACATGGGAATTTTGTTATTCTTCCTTGCCCGTCGCGTGAATGACGCATGGCAACTTCGCAGCAACCTCAAAGCTCCCCGGTCCTACCGGCCGCCACTTTCCAAATCTCGGCCAGAAAAAGTTCCGATGCCTTGGAAAATACCTGGTACTTCTTCCAGAATTAACCTGGGCCTTGAGGGCGGGTTTCAGAGGGCGGAAGCACAGGCTGCTTTTTCCCGTGGTATTCATGATATTGTCGATGCATACAACATACCCCAACCCAGATTCCGCGAGCAGCGAGGCGTTGTACAGCAGGTTATACGAACTGACCATGTTCAACTTTCCGTAATCCGCTTTGAACCAGCTTGACAGTTGGCCGCCCCCAATGCCTGGCGCGAACAAATAAGCGGCAACTTCAGCAAGTCTTTCGCCTGAACGGCGTCCAGCGGCCAAGTGACTGTCCTTGCGCATGAGCACCCCCCACGTATCCTGAGCAGGAAGCCGCGAATAGTCATACTTGGAAACGTCGTACGGCTCGATCAACACGCCGAAATCCACCAATCCCTTGTCAAGGCGCTCCATCACGTCTTCCGCGTTGCCGCTGAAAAGGTTGGCGAAACGGGAAACCGCCCCTAGATGAGCTAATCCGGAAAAGTACTAAAGGTGAAGTTGAGCCGAGGAAGGCGTCTCGGC
>JAJBSY010000316.1 GCA_020861205.1 Deltaproteobacteria bacterium
TTGCAAACCTGGTGGCCTCGGGAGTCCCCGCGTCCAAAATCCTGCTGCTGACATTCACCCGCAAGGCCGCCCGCGAAATGCTGGAGCGCGCCGAGCGGCTGGTTGTGCGCAGCGGCGCCGCGCACATTTCCCTAGCCGGCGTCCAGGGGGGGACCTTTCACGCCTTTGCGTATTCCGTTCTGCGGACGTTCAAACCCGTGGGGTTCGAGCGCGCCGCCACGGTGATGGACGCGGCGGACATGCTTTCCGCCCTCCAGGTCTGCAAAAGCGACCTGGGCATCGGCGGCAAGGGGGACAAATCATTCCCGAAAACCCAGACGATTTTGGGGTATATCAGCAAGTGCCGCAACCGCGAACAGGATCTGGAAACCCTGCTTATGCGAGAGGCGCCGCATCTCTTCCCCTACGCGCCGGACATGCAGATACTGGCCGCCGCGTATGCGGCGTTCAAACGGGACAAAAGCCTGCTGGATTACGACGACCTGTTGTTCGAGCTGGAACTGCTTCTCAACACCAACCGCGACGCTCTCGCGTGGTGCTGGCGCAAGCACAGCCACATCATGATCGACGAATACCAGGACACCAACCTCGTCCAGGCCCGGCTGGCCGCGCTGCTTTCCGGATTTTCACCGGGGGCCTTCGGAGACGGGGAAAGCCGGCCCGACGCGCCGCGCGGCGGCGGGAACATCATGGTCGTGGGAGACGACGCCCAGTCCATTTATGCGTTTCGCGGGGCGGACGTCCGCAACATCCGGGATTTTCCGCGCCTGTTTCCGGGCACCCGTCTTATCCGGCTGGAGGAGAATTACCGCTCCACCCAGCCGGTGCTCGATCTTGCCAACGCCGTCCTGGAAGGCGCTTCCGAAGGGTACAGAAAACACCTGTTCACCGAGCGGAAGGGCGGCGCGCTGCCGCAGGTGATCCGGCCCCGGTCGGACCTTTCCCAGGCCAATGTTGTGGCGCAACGCGTCACGGAACTGCTGGCCGTTTACCCGGCGCACGAAATCGCGGTGCTTTTCCGGGCCGGGTACCAAAGTTATCACCTGGAAATCCAACTGGCCCGTCTCGGCATCCGGTTCTCCAAGTATGGCGGCATCCGCTATACCGAAGCGGCCCACGTCAAGGACGCGGTGAGCTTCGCCCGCCTGGCCGTGAATTCGCTGGATTTTACGGCGTTTCAGCGCATGGCCTCCCTTACCAAGGGAATCGGCGCGAAAACCTGCCGCAAACTCTACGAGGCGCTGCGCCTTTCCGATACCGGGACCGTGGAGAAGGCCGCCAAAAAATACCCGGATTTCGGGGCGGACATAGCCTTCGTTGATTCGCTTCGTTTGCGCCGCCTTACGCCCGAGGCGCTTTTCGGGGAGATCATCGCCCACTACACCCCGAAATTGCAGGAACTCTACCCGGACGATTACCCCAAACGGTTGCAAGGCCTGGAGCAACTCGCCCAGATAGCGGCGTCATACGCGGACCTGGATCTTTTCATCAGCGACCTTTCCCTGGATGATCCCTTTGAGGGGGAGGGCGAGCGCGAGCACGTGACGCTTTCCACCATTCATTCGGCGAAAGGGTTGGAGTGGTCGGCGGTCATCATCATCGATCTCGTGGAGGAACGGTTCCCCTCCCGGCACGCGTTGCAGCGCCAGGAGGACCTGGAAGAGGAACGCCGCCTCATGTACGTGGCCGTGACCCGGGCGAAGGAGTACCTGGGGCTGTGCGTGCCCGCCACCCTGTACAACCGGGGCAGCGCCGCGACCGTGCCGGCCGATCCCAGCCCCTTCGTGCGGATCGTTCCCTCCTCTTTGTACGAGGAATGGCTGGAAGGGTTCACGGGCCTCGCCAAACGGCCTATGTTCGCCCCGTCGCAGGAAATCGTCCGCCGGTCGCCCTTTGACGCGCCCGATGGGGACGAGGAGAGCCGGCCGACCCGGAGCCGCAAGGCGGATGCGGCGCGGGCGGGCGCGGGGGAGGAAGCCGCTTCGGCCGGGATTATTTCGCCTTTGCAGCAGGGCGAAAGCGGCTACTGCCGCCACAAGGTCTTCGGGCGGGGGAAAATCGTGCAGTTCCTGCCACCCGACAAGTATCGGGTGAACTTTCCGGGCATGGGGCTCAAAGTCATCATGGGCGCATACCTGGAGATGGAAAAAGACTGACCGTCCGGCGCGCGGGTTTTTTCCGCCCGCCGCGCCGGTCCTTCCTCGTGCCCGTCCTTCCTGTGCGCCGGGCGGCGGTCGGTAGTGCATCAATGTGACTGCAGACGAGGAAGGCTAGTTCGCACGGGGCGATGTGTATCAAGACTTACATGAGCTTCGCGCTGGAGGAGCCTGAGAGTATCAGGCAAATCAAGGCGTTACCCGGCGGCCTTGCCTGATGCCGGGCGAAAGGATACAAACACATACAGCCTTCTTTGGGCAAATTCCCGGATTTTTGGAGCCGTTATGCGCATCATGGTTGTGGACGACAACGATCAGAGCCTGCAGAGCCTGAGCCTCGTGCTCGGCGACCTGGGGCACGACGTCCGCGCCTTCTCCGATCCCGTAGCGGCCTTTGAGGTCGCCACCAACGCCTTTTACCCGCTCATCATTACCGATATCCGGATGCCCGGCATGGACGGGATGGAACTCCTGACCAGGCTCAAGGAACACGAGCTCGCCAAGGACAGCGACATCGTCCTCATTACCGGGCACGGCGACATGCAAACCGCCATCGACGCGCTGCGTCGCGGCGCTTACGACTACCTGAACAAGCCCATCAACGCGCGGGAACTCGCCGCCGTGGTCGACCGCTGCGTGGAGCACCAGGCCCTGCGGCTGGAAAACCTGGAACTGAAGACCAGGATGGAGGAAAAGGTCGCCGAAGCCACGCGGGACGTGGTGAAAAGCCTGGAAGAAGTCAAAGTTCATCTGCGGCAGGTGACGGGCATCGGGGAGATCGTCGCGAACGCGCCGCCCATGCGGCGCCTGGTGGAGGAGGCGCTGATCATCCACGCCAACCCGTCGGTCCCGGTCCTCATCGAAGGGGAAACCGGCACGGGCAAGGAGGTCGTCGCCCGGCTGGTCCACCATGGGGAGACCGTTTCCCCCGAGCCGTTCATCGCGATCAACTGCGCCGCCATCCCGCACGAGTTGTTTGAAAGCGAGCTGTTCGGGCACGAGCCCGGCGCGTTTACGGGCAGCCGGGCCGGAGGCGCGCCCGGCAAGCTTGAGGCGGCGGGGGGCGGCACGATTTTTCTGGATGAGGTGGCGGAGCTTCCCCTGACGCTCCAGCCGAAATTGCTGCGGGTTCTGGAAGAACGCATCTTTTACCGCCTCGGCGGGGTGAAAAAGCGGACCTTTTCCGCGCGCGTCATCTGCGCGGCCAACCGCGACCTTTCGGACATGGTGGAGAAGGGTCTTTTCCGGCGCGATCTGTACCATCGCCTGCGGGTGGGGCACTTGCGGATCATCCCTCTGCGCGAACGCGGCGAGGACATCGTAACCCTGGCGGAAATGGTGCTGCAGCGGGAAACCGAGCGCAAGAAGAAACGGTTCCGGGGTATCAGCGCGGACGCCATGCGGCTCCTGCGCACGTATCCCTGGCCCGGTAACGTGCGCGAGATGGAGAATACGATCGAACGGGCGGTGCTTATGCACGACGGCGAATACCTGCTGCCGGAACATTTGCACTTCGCCTCTCCCGACGGGGAAAAAGCGGATGCCGCCCTGCCGTCGGACGCCACCGTTGCAGCGCGGATACCCTTCGGCAAAAACGGCTGGATACACTTGCCCGACGCGCCCTTCTCGCTGGACTCCCTGACCGACGCCGTCATCCGCCGGGCTTTGGACCGTATTCACGGAAACAAAAGCAAGGCGGCCTCTTTCCTGGGCGTTTCACGGTACGCGTTGCACAGGCGGCTGTCCGGAAAACAATGAGCGGTTTCGCACAGCGGGCGGAATCGCACGTTCGAAAACGCTCACATACCCCGGCCAGTTGCGTTGCAAAGTTGGCGGATGTCTATAAAGTCGTTTCTGGCCCAAGGTATTTCTTGATGACCTTCCTGTCATGATTTCTGGCACGCATATTGCTATATTGAATATAACGTATGCGACTCCCCCTCGCATGGGCCATCCCCCTATATGGTCTTCACGTTACTATGAACCATTCCCCCAACGGTTCATCCCCCACACGAACCCCCGGAACCCCCTTCCGGGGGTTCGTGTGTTGTGGAGGCGTGATGGTTTTTGACGTGCGATTCCGCCCTATGTGTGAAATCGCACACATAAAACCGCACACTCCATGGTGCGCATGGGATGTGCCCGGATAGTCGCCCTTTGAAATAACCATTTGTTTTTATAGATGTTTTGTATTATTTCCGCCGGGAGTTGCACTTGGCACGCGTATTGCTAAAGACATGACAACGTGATGCGATTCCCCTCGCATCGGCCATTCTCCCCCAATATGGCCTTCACGTACCATGAACCATCCCCCTAAACGGTTCATCCCCCACACGAACCCCCGGATTCCCCTTCCGGGGGTTCGTGTGTTGTGGCGCGCCGCGCGTGATGCTACTCAGGCTCGTGCCGCGCGAAGCCATGGATATCGTGATGCACAGAGCTCCGCAGGGTACTCGCCCCGTCTGAAGGCATATGAGGCACTGCCTGCGGTAGAGCCGTTTTTGCGGGCTCAAATTTATACTTACCTTAGAAATACTTGCCCAAAACGCCGCATCGTCGTATCCCTCGAAGAGCCGGGCGTGAAATAACGCCGGAGGCGTCGTACACTATTTGTGCCGGCCGAATCCGGATTTCTCGATTCAGGGCGGCGGATTGCGAGAGGAACCGTATGCGGGTGTTTGCTGCTGGTTTACATGCCGGGACGCGGACCGTTAGTCCCGTCCGTAACGTCGTCGGCTCGTTTGTCGCGGCCGTCATCCTAGTCTGCGCACCGCTGGGCGCAAGTGCGCCGGCCGCCGAAGCGGGCGCGAACGCTTCCGGGAGCTCCGCTTCCGCCTCATCCCCCGAGGTATCCGGAGCCGCCGTTTCCCTTGCGAAGCCGGACGGGGCGACAGCCGTCGAACCGGCCGCTCCATCCCGAGAGAAAGCCGTACAATCCGCCAAATCTTCCCCGGCCAAAACGCCTTCGGCAAAGAAACCCAAGGCGCCAGGAAAAGCGAAGGCCGTCACGAAAAAGGCCGCCCCTAAAAAAGCCGCTGCCACACCAGCGCCCGGAAAGGCCGGGTCTGCGGCGCCTTCCCGGGGGAAGGGGACTTCCGCGAAAACCGCAACGGGCGCGGCATTATCCCCGGCCCCGGCGGCTGAGGCCGGGCAGCCCCCTGCCGTGCCGGATTTCCCCGCTTCCAAGGTCGCTGCCGTTTCACCGAAAAAGGCCGCCCAACTGCCTGTGGCGGAAACCTGGATGCCGCTTGTCCGCCGTTTGAACAAGGACGGCATTGAAATGGCCTATCTGCGCAGCATGTTCGGCCGCATGGGCGATGCCTATTCCTATGCCCCGATGGGCAACAAGGTCGTCGAACTCTTCAAGTACAAATACGTTCCCAGGCCGCCGCGCAAGACGCCGGTTGAAAAATCCGGCACGCCCTCGGTGTACAAGAGCATGGTCAAGCCGGAAAGCGTCGCCAAATGCAAGGCCTACCTGGAACAGCACGCGGCCGCCTTCGCGGGGATGGAAAAGGAATACGGCGTCCCCAAGGAAATCGTCGCCTCCCTCCTGATGGTTGAGACGCGCCTGGGCACGTATCTCGGTTATAACAGCTCCTTCTGGAGCCTGGCCTGCATGGCCGCGACGGACAAGCCGGAACGGGTGGAAGCCGTGTTGCCGACCCTTCCGTTGCCCATGACGCCGGACAAGGAGGAATGGTTGCAGAAAATCCTCCGCGAGCGCTCCACCTGGGCCTACAAGGAACTCCTGGCCCTCATCAGGCATGGCATGGCCAACGGGCTCGATCCCCTGACCATGCCGGGCTCCGTTTACGGCGCCATCGGCATCTGCCAGTTCATGCCCAGCAACCTGCCCAAGTTTGCCGTGGACGGGAACAAGGACGGGACCATAGACCTGTTCGACCCGGCGGACGCCATTCCCAGCGTGGGGAACTACCTGAAGGAACACGGCTGGACCGGCGCCGATTTTACGGACAAGGACCGCGCCGCCCATCATACCGTCCTGAAACGCTACAACAAGAGCAATGTTTACGCGAACACAATCCTGGCCCTGGCGGACGCCATTGTCGCCCCCCCGGAAACCATGACCGCCGACGCCGGCGGCAAGGCCGCGCCGGTCAAGAGCGCGGCCTCCGTCAAGACTGTAACCAAACGGGACGCGCCCAAGGTCGGAGTCGGAAAGAAACCGTCCTCCAAGGCGGCCGTGAAGGGCGGTAGGGGAAAAGCAGGCGCGGGCGCGCGAAAAAACGCGGCAAGGACCGCGCCTCCCAAAAAGGACCGCAACGGGTCAACGGGCACGGCCGGGGCGGCCGCTCCCGGTCCGGGCCAGGGTTCCCCGGGCACTACGTCCGCTAAGGCTGTGGG
>JAJBSY010000267.1 GCA_020861205.1 Deltaproteobacteria bacterium
GCCCGGTGCGCTCCACGGGGCGTTTCGTCTACAAACGGCCGGATTCTTTGCGGTGGGAATACCTCGAACCGATGCGCGAGGGGTTCGCCATAACGGGGAAGGCCGGGGTCCGCTGGTCGGACGACGGGGACGGAGAGCGGCGCACCCGGTTCAGCGTGGGGTCCGATCCCGTCGCCGAGGTCGTCGCGCGGCAGCTTATGGCCTGGATCACCTTTGACGTCGCGGGCATCCGCCGCGAATACGGTATCGAGACGCTTGCGCTCGACCCCCTGATATTGCGGATGACCCCGTTGCGGGACGACGTGAAAAGCGTTATCGCGTCCATCACCATCACGTTCAGCGCGGAAGGCCCGGCTTCCGTGGTGGCGATAGAGGAGAGCGCGGGCGGGAAAACGACCATCAGTTTCACGGGTACGGTCGTCAACGCGCCCGTGGCTGACGGGGATTTTGACTGACCATGCCGCTCTTCGCCGACGTGTACCGCTATTTCCGAAGCCGGGCCGCGCTCCTGGTTTCGGCGAGCGTCATCCTGATCCTGGTTTCGGGCTTCGCCGCCACGCGGTTCGTGGTGCGCGAGGACGTTACCGCCCTCATGCCGGACCGCCCCGCCGGCCTTTCCGAGCAGTTTACCGTTTTACGGGAAGCCCCGTTTTTGCAAGGGTTGACCATCACCGTCGGCGGGCCGGATCCGGCGCGGGCCGCCGCCAGCCTCGCGGACGCTCTTCGCGGGCCGGATATTCCCGAGGTTTTTTCCGGCGCGGGGGCGGGCTTTTCCCACCGGACGCTGACCAAGCTTTGCGCTCTGGCCCCGGGCCTCATGGACGGCGAGCAGTTCGCCGCGTTGCCGGGGCGCGTCACGGAAGACGCCGTTCGCCGTTCCTTGCGGCAAGACGCCCGGTTGCTTCTTACACCCAGGGGGCTGGCGCTCCGGGACCTGCTGGCTCTCGATCCGCTGGGCATCTGTTCCGGGGTTCTGCATTCCCTCGCTCCCGGCACCGCCGGGCCGCGCCTGGAAAGCGGCAACCTGGTCAGTCCGGACGGGAAGCATGTCATGGTCCTGGCGGAGCCCGCCGCGTCAGTCGGGGATTCCAGGGCCTCCTCGGCCGTCATGGAACGGGTCCGCGCGGCCGTCCGTTCCCTGCCGGAAGGGACGGAAGTCCTGGTCGCGGGCGGGCACAGGCATACCGAGGCCAATGCGGCCGTCATCCGGGACGATATGGTCCGCATTCTTCCGGTTTCCCTGGGTTGCCTCGCGCTTTTCTTCCTGGTTTTCATCCGGTCCCGAAGGGGCATGGCGCTGTTTGTCCTGCCGGCGGCCGCGCTGGCCGTGGCGTCGGCCTGCACCGGCCTCTTTTACGGAAGCCTTTCGGGCATCGTGCTGGGGTTCGGCAGCGTCGTGCTCGGGATCACGGCGGATTACGCCATCCATGTGTTTTTCGCTGTCCGCTCGGGCCGGGATGTGGGGGAAAGCCTCACGCGGGTCAGCCGTCCGCTGCTGCTGGGCGCGGCGACGACGCTGGCCGGCTTCGCGGCGTTCTTTTCCTCCGCCATTCCCTGCATCGTGCAGATGACCGTGTTCGCCATCTGCGGCATCTGTGCGGCGCTTTTCCTGGCCCTGGCCGTCCTGCCGCAATGCCTGCTCCCAGGCGGCGGCGCGCGGTTCGAACCCATCCGCGCGCCTTTCTTTTCTCCCCCCGCCCCCCGGCTGGCGGCGGTGTGGGGGATCCTCGCCGTCTGCCTTGCCGCTTTGCTGCATACCGTGCCGGTAAACGGCGATATCAGGGCGTTGTCCTACACCCCGGCCCCTATCGCGGCGGACGAGGCCCGTACCCGGGAGATATGGGGGACCCTGCGTGACGCGGCCATGTTCGCCGTCAAGGGGGATACGCTGGAAGCGGCCCTGGAGAAGAACGACGCGCTCTGGCGGGAACTGGCCGCCTTGCCGCCCGGAAGCGGCGTTGCCCGGGAGGCCGTAACGTCCCTGGCGACGATTCTGCCGTCGCTCGCCACCCAGGCGGAACGCCACGCGGCCTGGACCGCGTATTGGCGGGAAAACGGGCAGGATACGCTGGCAAGGCTCGCCCGCATCGGGGCCGAAGCCGGGTTCGGCAAAGACGCCTTCGCCCCGTTCGCCGAGTGGATTTCCTCCACCCCGGACGATATCCTTCCGGAAACCCTTTCCGGCCTCGGGCTGCCCCTGCCGCCGCTGTTCATCCGGGAGGCAGGGGACAGCCGCTACGTATACAGCCTCACGCCCCCGGGCGAGCCCTCCCGGATATTTTTGCAAACCCTCGATCGAAACGGAGCGGTTTACGTGTCCGGGCAAACCTTTCGCAGCGCCCTGGCGGACGCGACGCGGGACGACATGCGCCGGTTCGGCGTTGTGTCCCTGCTTGCCATCGTCGCGATGGCGGCCCTTGTCCTGCGGTCTCCGCGCCGCCTGGGCCTGGCGCTCCTTCCCGTGGGCGCGGGTGTGGCTGCCGTTTTGGCGGTTTTCAAACTTTGCGGTTTGAGTCTCAACATTTTCCATGCCATGGCCTTGCCCCTCGTCATGGCCCTCAGCGTGGATTACGGCGTGTTCATGCTCGCCCGCCTGGAGGGAACGCTTGACCGCGAAAGCGTCAAGGGGGTTGTGCTTTCCGGGCTCACCACCTTGTCGGGATTCGGCGCGCTGCTCCTGGCGAGGCATCCCGCCCTGTTTTCCCTTGGGCTGACGGTGACCATCGGCCTTGCGGCGTCGTTGGCCACGGCGCTGTTTTGCCTGCCGCGGCTGGCGTCCGGCCCCGCGCGGGCGGGCGGGGGAGGCGGTTGTGCGTAGGATCCGCCCGTTGCTCCTCGCCGTCCTGTGCCTCGGCTGCCTGGTCCCGGCCTGCGCTCCCCGCCTGTCGCCGGAAGCGGCGGCGGTTCCGTTCCGGGGAATGGCGGAGGCGGGCGGGCCCGGCGTCTGGATTTTCCGGCACAAGGTTAGGCTGACGGTACCGCGCTTCGGTTTTGACCAGCGTTTTGACGGCCTCATGCGGCTGGACGAGGCCAACCGCTCCATTCGCGTGACGGCGCTGGCCGGGTTGGGAATTCGGCTTTTCGACATGGAGATGGGCCCGGACTGGATGCGGGCGGTGTACCTGCACCCCTCGCTGAAAAAAATACCGCGCGTGACGGAACATGTCACCGCCTGCATACGGCGGATATGGTTTGACTGTTTCGGGAGAATGCCGCAGACTATCACTCGTTCCGGCACTGATTCCGGCATCGGTTCCGGCGCTGATTCCGTGACCGGCCGGGTTTCGTTTTCCGGCGTCGCGCTGGAGGGTGTGTGGCCTTCCCTTGTCCGCTATGCCGATCCCGGGGCCGGGTACACGCTGGCAGTCCGGGTGCTTTCGGCCCAACGGGAAGATACGCCATGAAATCACTCTATTCCGCCGTAAAACGCTGTATGCGCGGTTTCCCTCGGGAAATCGCGCCGGACGTGTGGGAAGCCTCCTTTGTTTTTGACGCCGACTTTGCCGGGTTTGACGGGCATTTCCCCGGTAACCCCGTGGTGCCCGGCGTGGCGCAGATCATGGCCGCCGTGCTGACGGCCGCGCCGGATCGCGAGGCGCGGTTGCGGCGGATCGGGCGCAGCAAGTTCCTGGGCATGGTTCTGCCGGGCGACGCCATGCGGGTGAACGCCAAAACCAGCCGCAGGGGGGACACCCTGCTCGTGACGGCGGAATGCGCCACCCGGAACGGGCCGTGCGCGCACCTGAAACTCTTCCTGGATCCGTGATGCTTACCCGTAATTATCCCTACTTCAAACCGGAAACGGCCGCCAACGGCGATCCTGCCCCCCCGCCGCTGTCCTGGACGGTTGAGCGGACCGCGCGTTTTGAGGAGGTGGACGCCATCAACGTCGTCTGGCACGGCAGATACCCCAGTTATTTCGAAGATGCCCGCGTCGGTTTCGGCCAGGCCTACGGCTGCACGTATTACGATTTCCGGGATGCCGGTCTCGTGGTGCCGGTCAAGCAGATGGGGATCGATTACCGAGGCCCGCTCCGGTTCGGGCAACAATGCCGGATAACCGCCACCCTTCATTGGTCCGCGGGGGCGCGCATCAATTTTTCCTACAGGATCAAGGCCATGGACGGCGAGGTGCTGACGACGGGATACACGGTGCAGGTGTTCCTCGATGCCGAGGGAAAGGTCTTCATGTTCAAACCGGAGTTTTTCGCGGCCTTCTGCGCCCGCTGGGAAGCGGGGACCCTGAAGCCCGGAGCGTGAAGCCATGCCCCAGCCCGTCACCGCCCTTGTCGTTATCCCGGTATACAACCATGCGGCCACGCTCCGGGAGGTCGTTGCCGGGTCCCTCCGGTATGCGCCCGTGCTGGTTGTGGACGACGGCAGCACGGATATGGATTCCCCCCTCATGCCGGTCTCTCCCGCCGCGCCCGCGCCGGGCGGGGCCTTCGCCGAAGGGCATCCGCTGCGCGGCCTGCCGGTTTATTACGCCCGGCACGGGAAAAACAGGGGCAAGGGCAAGGCCGTCCTGACGGGTGCAGCCGTCGCCCGGAACCTGGGCATGACGCACATCATAACCGTGGACGCGGACGGCCAGCACGACCCGGCGGACATTCCCGCGTTTCTGGAGGCCGTTGCCTCGCGGCCTCTGACGCTGTTTGTGGGGAAACGCGACTTTGATTCGGCGGAGGTTCCCGGTTCCTCCCATTTCGGGCGGGCCTTTTCAAACTTCTGGTTCAAGGTCCAGACCGGGCACGAGGTGGGCGACAGCCAGAGCGGCTTCAGGGCGTACCCCCTGGCCGTCCTGGACAAGCTTTCCCTTGGGGAAAGCCGTTACAGTTTCGAGGTCGAAGTCCTGGTCCGCGCGGCCTGGGCCGGTTTCCCGGTGGCCGATATCCCCGTCGGCGTCCATTACCCGCCGGCGGGCGAGCGCGTATCCCACTTCCGGCCGATCGTTGACAATTTACGGCTGACCGTTCTGAACACGCGCCTGACCATCCGGGCGATCATGCCCGTGCCGCAGAAGCAATACGCCCGGGACGCGGAGGGAAAGATCACGGCCCTGCATCCGCTGCGCTCCATCCGGCTGTTGCTGTGCCGCGACGAGACGCCGTGGAACCTCGCGCTATCCGGGGCGGTGGGCGTCTTTATCGGGACGCTGCCCATTTTCGGCCTGCACAGCCTGACGATCCTTCTCGTCCTGGGAGCAATGAAACGGAACAAGATCGCGGGGCTCGCCGCGAGCCAGCTTTGCATTCCGCCGCTGGTCCCGGCCCTGTGCATAGAGGCCGGGCATTACATGCGGCACGGGCGGCTCCTCACGGAGGTTTCCTGGCAGACGCTCGGCCGCGAGGGGATCGAGCGGATAGGAGAGTGGCTGCTCGGCGCGCTCCTTATGGCGCCCCTCCTTGCCGGCGTGTGCGGCGCCGTCGTTTTCGCGCTCGCGCTGCTCGTGCGGCGCGGCCTGCGGCCGGAGGGCGCGTCGTGACCCGCTGGACCGGCCGCAGCATGGGCGCGCGGTGGCAGCACGCCTTTTTTTACCGGCTGATCGGGCTCGGCGGCGGAAAGATCGCGTACGCCTTCTTGTTCTGGGTCGTACTGGTCTACATGTTCAAACCTTCCGCCCGGGAACGGAGCGCGGCCTACCTCGCGAGACGGTTCCCCCGGGCGGGAAGGGCCGCGCTATGGATCCACCGCTGGCGGCTGCAGTGGGAGCTGGGCAAAGTCCTGGTGGACAGGGCGGCGGCCGGGATTACCGGCTCGTTCACCATCCGGATGGCGGACGAGGGAACGGAACGTATCCGCAAACTGCACGCCGAGGGCAAAGGGCTCATCCTGCTTGCCTCGCACGTCGGCTGCTGGCATATTTCCATGTCGGCGCTGTCCGGTCTTTTGTCCGCTCCGGCGAGCGTGGTCATTTACCGGGACAGCGGGGATTACGACCGTCACTATTTCGAGCACCGGAGCGGCCCGCCGCCGTTTTCGCTGATAGACGTCGCGCAAGGGCCGAAGACGGCCATCGCCATGATCCAGCGGTTGCAGGGCGGCGGCCTGCTCTGCCTCATGGGCGACAGGGCGCTGGAAGATTCGCGCGTCTGCCGGGTGCCCTTTCTCGGGGGCGATATTTATGTGCCGTATACGGCCTTTCACCTGGCCTCGGTCAGCGGCGCGCCCATCGTGGTGTTTTTCGCGGAACGCACGGGCGCGGGCAGGGGCAGGCACATTCTGGGCGGCGTGATCCGGGTGCCGGAAAAGCTCGGCAAACGTCCGGAGGCCTACGCGCCTTATGCCGCCATGTACGTGAAAATATTGGAGCGATGCGTGGAGAAGCTCCCGTACCAGTTCTTTAACTTCTACAATATGTGGGATATTGATGGACATCAAAGCCAAGCTTAAAGCGGCCCTGATCGAGGAACTCAAACTGGAGGACCTGACGCCGGCGGATATAGACGATGACGCGCCGTTGTTCGGCGACGGGCTGGGGTTGGATTCCCTGGACG
>JAJBSY010000357.1 GCA_020861205.1 Deltaproteobacteria bacterium
GCCCGGCTGCGCCATCGGCCTGCATACGCATCCCTCCAGCGTGGAGGTGCACGAGGTCGTCGGCGGCCAAGGGACCTGCCAAACGCCCGATGGCGAAATCCCCTATACGCCGGGCGTCATGGCCATCTTGCAGCAAAACGCGCCCCACGAAGTTAAAGCGGGCAAGGAAGGACTCTGTCTCCTGGCCAAGTTTGTCACGGTCGCAGAAGGACGCTCCGCTTCATGAACTGGCGCGGGGTCATGCCGTGGTGCAGGGCGAAGGCCTTGTGCATGTGGCTTTGGTCCGCGAATCCCGCGAGGACGGCCGCTTCGGCGGCCGTCTTCCCGGATCTGAGAAGGCGTCGTGCCAGGCGAACCTTGCAGGCGAGCTGAAAAGCGTGCGGCGCAAGGCCGGTAGCCTTGCGGAACATCCGGCAGAAATGCCACTGGCTGTACCCTGCAAGCGCGGCCATGGCCTCAAGGGTAAAGGGTTCGTCGGGCCGTTCCAGGATTTTCGCCGCCACCGCGCGGACGCACGGCTCCGCGACCAGAAAAGGATCCGCATCGGGCGAGCATTCCGTCGTCAGGCTGCCGCCCGGCAGTATTTCAAGGGCGTGAACGGTGCCCGCGGGAATTTCGAACCGATCCCCTTCGCCGAGAACGCGTGTGCCGTCCGGCGTTTCAAGGATCACCGCGCCGGACAGGACCCGGCCCTTGACCCGGTTCTCAACATGAACGTGGCGCGGATAGACCCGCGCCGTGTCGCGCGCGAGCACGAACTCCGTCCGGGAATCCTCGTCATAGTAGTAAACAACGCCCGCCATGGCGGCAGTATATCTCCGGAAGCGGGGCGGGACAAGCTTTATGTAACTTAACTGTTGACCGGCGGGGCAAGAAGACGCACAGTGAAAAGCGCTGTTCGGTACTTTTTTCCCATTCACCACTTACAGGCACACCTTCCATGAGCACCACCCGTTCCCATACTCCCGTTCTGCTTATCGGCGCCGGCCTCGCCGGATGCACGGCGGCCCTCTGTCTCGCCCGGCAAGGCATCCCGGTCACCATGCTCACCGCCGAAACATCCCAGGAAAGCGCCAATTCCTGGCTGGCCCAAGGCGGCATCATCTACAAAGCCGACGATCACGACGTGGCCTCCCTGGAGAAGGACATTCTCGAAGCGGGCTGGCACCACAACAATCCCGAAGCCGCCCGCCACCTTGCCGAGGAAGGCCCGAAGGCCATCGACGCCATCCTCCGCGACCTTGTGCACGTCCCCTTCGATCACAGCACGGAACCGGGCAGGGAGGGCCGATGGGATCTCACCCGCGAGGGCGGGCACTCCAAGGCCCGGATCATCCACGCGGCCGACCATACCGGCCGGACCATCATGGAGCATATGTACGCGACGGTTCTGAAAGAGCCGAACATCCGGGTGCTTTCCGGGTACACCGCCATCGACCTTTTGACCTCCCACCACCAGACCAAAGGTATGACCTACCGCTACCAGCTGGAAAACACCTGCTGCGGCGCGTTCGTGTTCAACGAGGCCACGGGAAACGTGGAAACCATCCTGGCGGACGTGACGGTTCTGGCTACCGGCGGCGTCAGCCGCGTGTTCCTGCACGGGACCAACGCCAGCGGCGCCGTCGGGGCCGGGGTCGCCATGGCGAGCCGGGCCTTCGTGCGCCTGGAGGGCGTGGAGTTCGTCCAGTTCCACCCGACAACCTTCTTCCACGTGGAACCCCGCCGCTTCCTGATCACCGAGGCCCTGCGCGGCGAAGGGGGCCGCATCATCAACACCCGTGGCGAGCGGTTTCTCTTCAAGTACGACGAGCGGGGGGAACTGGCCCCGCGCGATATCGTCTCCCAGGCCATCATGGACGAATTGCTCAAGAGCGGCGAACCTTGCGTGTTCCTGGACGCCACGCACGTCGAACACGACCTGGAGACACGCTTCCCCACCGTCATGCAAAACTGCCTGGAACGGGGCGTGGACATCCGCAAGGAACCCATCCCCGTGGTTCCGGCGGCCCACTATTTCTGCGGGGGAATCCTCACGGACCTCGCCGGGCGGACGACGCTGGACAGGCTCTACGCCATCGGGGAATGCGCCTGCACCGGGCTGCACGGCGCCAACCGCCTCGCCAGCACGTCGCTGCTCGAAGCCCTGGTCTGGGGCAGGGACGCGGCCGCCTCCATCGCGGCACGCCTGGGCAAGGACGGCAGCCTTTCCCCCCGTCTGCTCGAGGCCATCGTGGATTGGGAAAGTTCCGGCTCGGAACACAACGACGACCCGGCTCTCATCGCCCAGGACTGGACCACCATCAAAACGACCATGTGGAATTATGTCGGGATTTCGCGCACCGAAGCGCGGCTCTCCCGGGCTTTTGAGGAACTGCGCGACCTCTCCCGCCACATTTACGATTTCTACCACAACACGCCCATGTCGAAGCCGCTGGTGGACCTCTTCCACGGCTGCCAGACTGCCTACGTCATCACGCAGGCCGCCTTGCGCAACCGTCACAAAATAGGCTGCCACAACCGCGTTGCCCCCTCCGAGAGGCCGAGGGGCTAAGAGCCGCGGGATACGACGCCGGACGCTCTCCCTGACGGGCGGCGCGACAGACGGCCCTTGGGCGGAAAACCCGGGTGTGCCTCAACGGGCCTTCCGTACACGGAAGGCGGGTTTCGGACGGAGCGAAGTGCCTCAAGACATGCCTGCGCTTCGCGGCGCGAGCCAGCGGAGTATCAAGCGAATAGAGGCGCCACCAAAACTTTTCCCGGACCGCTTTACTTCGCCCGGTTGGTGCTTATGCTTCGGATGCAATGCAAGGCGATGCCATGAACGTCATTTTCGTCAACTATCACGATTTCACTTCCCCCAGCGGGATGCACATCTTCCACCTCGCCAACGGCCTCGCCAGGCTCGGCGTGCGGTGCGTCACGTACAACGGGGGCAAGGCGGAAACCGTCACCCGCTACGGCAAGCCCCTGTTCCGGGCCTACGACAAGCGTCTTTCCCCCCGCCGGCTGGTGGCGGAGACCGGCGTGGACGGAAAAGACACGCTCATCCATTGCTGGACCCCCCGGGAAATTTCGCGCCTGCTCGTGCGGGATTTGACCGCCGTGCTCGACGCGCCTGTGGTGATCCACATGGAGGACCACGAGGAGGCCATCACCCGGGCGAACCTGGCGGCCGTCCCGGAGGAAAAGAAGGATACCGACGAGATATGGCAGCCGGGCGGACCCCTGTTCGGCTCCTCGCACCCGGAACGCTCCAGGGCGTTTCTCGATTCCGCCGCCGGGTATACCTGCATCATCGAGCGGCTTCTGGAGTTCAAGCCGGACCATGTGCCCGGCCACGTTTTCTGGCCGTCCTGCGAACCCGAGGTCTTCGACATTCCCCCGCAGGCGGCCCCCGGCGAAAAGGAACGCTGGGGCATCGGCCCGAACGAGAAGGTCCTCTTCTACCCGGGAAACGTCCATCCGAACAACTTCAAGGAAGTGGTGCAGCTCTACCTCGCGGCAGGCCGGCTGCGCGCCGCCGGCCTGCCCCTCCGGCTCATCAAGTTCGGCTCCTACCCGAAGCGGGTCATGGAGCTGATCGCCACCATCCCCGCGATCGACGAGGTCATCGTCGATCTCACCGAAGCGATAACCCCGGCGGCCATTCCGGACGTCCTGCGGGCCGTGGACTACCTTGTGCAGCCCGGGGCGGACACGCCCTTCAACCAATACCGTTTCCCCTGCAAACTGCCCCTCTTCATGGCCAGCGGCAGACCGGTCATCCTGCCGGACACCAACCTGGGCAAGCATCTCGCGGACGGCGAAAACTGCCTCCTCCTCCGGGAAGGCTCGGCGGATGAAATCGCCGAACGCCTCCTCGAGCTCGTCCGCGATCCGGTAAAGGCCGAAGCCATCGGAGCCGCCGGACGCGCCTTCGCAAAAGAACGCTTCAGTTGGGCGCATTCGGCCAAGGGCCTGAAAGCGTTTTATGAGACGGTTCTGCGAAGCGCGGCCAAGGGCGCGTGACAGCCGCGCGTCCGCGCAGCAGCCAAAGAGAACGCGGGCACCAACGTTTTTACGGTTGGTAGCGGACGTTATCAGCCTTCGTGAGTCAAGGTGCCTGCAATTTTGAGAATGGCGCGTACCGCGCCGAAAGTAAAAAAGGTCTCTCGGTCTGCTTGTACTCCTGCCACCGCGCAATAAGAATTACGCAGACCAAAATACCCACCCACATAACAAAAGGAAGATTCCTGCAAAAAAATGAATCACCTTCCCCGGAGGCACTCCTAAAATGCGTTTGGGGTGTTTGATGGAGTCGGAATCGCCTTCGCGCGTGAAGGCCGCCCATAGATGGATAGTTCCAAAAACGGCGAGAGAAGCTGCAAAAAAGGATTTCACATCACATTCCTTTCTTCGGCGGCTCAACGCTATAAAGAAAAAACCCGGCAGCAACTCCGGGGTTTCCGCCGTGGTAGGCTTCTTTTTTGTACCGGTATCATGTCCTCGTACACATTACGCATACGGAGCACCAGGGCGGAAGCGCGGTCAATCTGCGCTCCCAGGCTTGAGATGACAGACCCTTTCACACGCACATCCTTGTGGACGCTTCGCATGACCTTGACCAGCAGAAGAGTATGAGCCTCTTCCAGCAGCCCTTGAAAATCCTCTGAGTGAAACGGCTCTAATAGAGCCAGCAACGGCAAAAGTGCCCCGACGCGACTTTCTTGACCGGCGGTGGCGCGGCGCACCGAGCCATGGCCTCGTCGCAACGGTCCCGGAACGCGCAGCCTTCCGGCCGGGCCAGGGGGTTGGGAACGACTCCCCGGATGGAAGGCAGCCGCTCATGGCGGGCTGAAGGGTCCATTCTCGGGCGGGAGAGCATCAGCCCCCGGGTATAGGGATGCGCGGGCCGGGCGAACAGTTCGGCAACCGGGGCTTCTTCCACGATTTTCCCGGAATACATGACCGCGACCCTGTCGGCTGTTTCATACACCACGCCCAAATCGTGGGTTATGAGCAAAAGGGCGTTGCCCCTCTCGCGCGTCAGCCGGGTCAGCAATTGCAGCACCTGGTTCTGGACGGTCACGTCAAGGGCGGTCGTGGGCTCGTCCGCGATGACGAGCTCCGGCTCGCAGGCCACGGCCATGGCGATCATGACGCGCTGCCGCATCCCGCCGCTGAGCTGGTGCGGAAAATCGCGCAACCGTTTCTCCGGGTCCGGAATGCCCACTTCCCCCAAAAGCGCGGCGGCGCGGGCCAGCGCCTTATCCCGGCTCATGCCCCGGTGCACGCGCAACGGCTCGGCGATCTGGTCCCCCACCCGGAAGACCGGGTTCAGGGAAGTCATGGGTTCCTGGAACACCATGCCGACGCGGTTCCCCCGGATTCGTTCCAGGGCCTTCTCCGGCAAGGCGGTAAGCTCTTCCCCCGCGAAGGTTATCGTTCCCCTCGCGATTTTTCCGGGCGGCTCGGGGATGAGGCGCAACACGGACATGGCCGTGGCGCTTTTGCCGCACCCCGATTCCCCGACCAGGGAAAGGACTTCCCCCTTGCGCAAGGTGAAGGTAACCCCGTCGACGGCCATGGCCGGGCCCGTTTCCGTGGCAAAGGAGACCGCGAGATCGTCCACGCGCAGCAACGCGTCGGCGTCCGGAACGGTAGCGGAAGGGGCGGTTTCGATTCGCGCGGTCATAGGCGGCACTGTAGCCCAAGGCGGATGAGGCGTCCAGCGCGGGAAAGGCGAATGAGAAATGCAATTTTGTCCAAGAAGAAAAAATAACGGCGTGCTACGGAAGGCGAACCAACCCCGGAGGCCGCATGCGACGATCCTTTGTGCGCAGCCAGGCGTATGCCTTTCTCACCGTTTTGCTTTGGGCGTCCACGTACGTCTTCACCAGGATAGTCCTGGAGCACTTTTCCATCGCCGTCCTCGCCTTCTTGCGTTGCGCGGCGGCCTCGCTGTTCCTGGCCTTCGTGCTCGCCGTCGCCAGGCCGGGCGTCCCGGAACTCAAGGCCGCCGTTCCCCGGTTCCTGCTGGTCGGGGCGGCGGGCTTCGCGCTCTACATGCCCGTCTTCAACAAGGCGTCCATGGCGCTCAACGCGACCACGGGGTGCATCGTCATGGCCATGTCGCCGATCATGACCGCGTTGCTGGCCCTGGGGCTTTTCAAGGAACGTCTGAACGGCGGGCAGTGGCTGGCGATCGGTCTGGCCTTCTCCGGCATTCTGGTCATGACGCTTTGGAACGGCACGGTCGTGACGACCGCCGGAATCGCCTGGATGTTGCTCGCCGCCGTCTGCATCAGCGCGCACAACATTTTGCAACGGGGCCTCACGCCGCGATACGGATCCCTGCGCGTGACGGCTTACGGGTTTTTCGCGGGCGCGCTCCTGCTTTCGCCCTTCCTGCCGGAAGCCGCCGCCCAGGTGGGGGC
>JAJBSY010000409.1 GCA_020861205.1 Deltaproteobacteria bacterium
GCATACGGCTGGCGCGATCTTGTCCGGCTGGCCTCGTACCGGGATTACCGGAACGGCCTGCGCTACGACTTCACCTACGAAGGCTTTATCCTGCGGCGCATTGTGCTGCGGGGCGAGGCGGTGCGGCGGCTCCTTGGCGTAGACGGAACTTGGCGGAACTGCGCGTCGGCTGCGACCAGGTGGCGACGCCCAAGGTTTTTACGGACGCCTCCGGCCGCGAGGTGAAGTATGTCGATTACGACAGTTTCGGCGTGGCGCTGGAGGATACCTACCCGGAATTGTTCATCCCGGTGGGCTTTGCGGGCGGCCTGCGGGACCCGGATACCGGACTTGTCCGTTTCGGGTACCGGGATTATGATCCGGAAGCGGGCAGGTTCACCTGCCCGGACCCGTTGGGCGATACCGGCGGGGATCATGATTTATACGACTATTGCGTGGACGACCCGGTCAGCATGAACGACCCCGCCGGGCTGATCCCGCCCGTGCTGCTGTTCGGGCTGGGTATGCTCGGGGCCGGGGCTATCGCGGGCGGGGGAACCCTTGCGGCCGGTGCCATAGCCGAAGGCGCGAACAAGGCCATGGGGGACGAAAAAAATGCCGGAAAAGCCTGGGAAGGCGCGAAGGGCATCGTGAAGGAACAAATCCCCCAGGCGATAGCGGCGGGCCTGCTGGCTGGCGTGCCGCTGGCTCCCGGCGCGGCGAAAACGGCTGCCGAAGCGTACACGCACCTCGGGCAGAAGGCGGGTGCCGCCATCCAGGCGAGCAAGCATGGTGAGAGGATAATTCAAGGCGCTCAGTTTGTTGAGGGAGCCTTGAACCCAAACGTCTCCGCCGCCCATTCAATCGCTGGGGCTATGGGAGGAGTGGCAAGTTACGCGAAAAGACTGTATGACCAGAATAAGAAATAATCCTTTAGGAAATGCCAATGTACAAATCAGATGATGCCTGGTTAAGTTTGGCTTTGGGCTGCTTATTAACCGGTAGCAGTATATATGGTTTGCTCTACATTGAGGATGGAGTTGTTTGGAGAGGCGTCTTTGTGCCTATCTGGACGAACTATTTGTTATTCTCTGCTGGGGTCGTCTTGATTGTTCTTTCTCTGCGCGCCATACGCAATGGTAAAGGAAAGAAGGAGGGCTTCACCGACGAAGACGCCCGGAAGGCCGAAGCCGAAATGGACGCTCTATATTGCCGCGAACACGGCGAGCCGCCGG
Source organism: Deltaproteobacteria bacterium (assembly GCA_020861205.1). Classification (GTDB taxonomy): domain Bacteria; phylum Desulfobacterota; class Desulfovibrionia; order Desulfovibrionales; family Desulfovibrionaceae; genus FLUQ01. The sequence goes on from JAJBSY010000409.1 coordinate 1,215, forward strand.
AGAAGCCGAAGCGGGAGACCGACGTCAGGTGACCAAAGGCCACGGCGAAAAGCCGTGGCCCTTCGGCGTATTTAGGTCAGGACGGAAGCCGTATCCTTGCAGGGCACGGAATTCAGGCCTGTTTTTCTTTTTTCTTCTCGGCCTTCGCTTTTTCCGCCGGGGTTTCGCCCCACTGGGAATAACAGATAGCGGCGCGCTGCTCCCGGCTGGGAAATCTGTCTGACTCGTTTTTGGTCAACGTCTCGATGCAGCGGGAAACGAAATCCTCTTTGGATTCATTCTTTTTTGGTTTCGGCATGGGCATCTGATCGCCTCCTTCGGGTGTTCATGACCCCGGATACAACGGCGGGAATCGCCCGCGCCATGATTATACGAACATTCTCCCGCAAGGATTTTTTCCCGCCACCGGAGATCGGGTAGACCGGCGCGTCAATGCCTCAATTTGACCTCGGACAAGGAAGGCGGGTTCCGCGCGGAGCGAAGTGTATCAAGGCATACACGAGCTTCGCGTGGGGCGGGCCTGGCGAAGCATCAAGCAAATCGCGGCATTGCCACCGGCGCAATATCCTTTTGCTCCGTACGGTTCTGTGGTAGGTATGTGTCCCCGCGAGGGGAACTCAATTCTCTTACCAGAGGTTTAGCGTATGCTCCGGCGTGTTGAAATCCGTCTTCGTCCCCATGTCGCCGATTCCGTGGGCCAGGGCGTTGCCCGCACCATCTGCGAAACCCTCGGTCTGGCGGTCGCGTCCGTCACCGTGCGGCGCGTGTTCACCATCAACGGCCTGGACGAGGCGCAGCTCGCGCGCGTCGCGAAAGAGGGCATCCTGCACGATCCCGTGCTCCAGGAGGCGGACCTTTCCGCCGCCCCCACGGACGCGGACTGGGTGCTGGAGGTCATGTTCCGCCCCGGCGTCACGGACAACGAGGGCAGGACGGCCCGCGACACCTTGGCTCTGGCTCTCGGCATACGGGACAAAAGCCAGATCGCCGTGTACACCGGCACGCAGTACCATCTGCGCTCCGAGGTGGGCCAGTGCCTCGCCGAGGAAGAGGTGGAGCGCCTCGCCCGCGACCTGCTCGCCAACGAGCTGATTCAGCGGTTCCGCATCAAGAGCGGCGCGGCCTGGCAGGCGGAGCCCGGATTCCCGCCCCTGGCCTCCAAGGTGCTGGGCCAGGCTGTTTCCGAAGTGGCCGGCATTCCCTTTACCTCCGTGGACGACGACGCGCTCATGGCGCTCAGCCGGGAAAACACCTGGGCCTTCTCGGTCGAGGAGATCCGGGCCATCAAAGCTTACTACCTGGCCCCGGAAACCCGCGCCGCGCGCGAAGAGGCGGGGCTTCCCCCCGAACCTACGGACGCGGAGATCGAAGTTTTGGCCCAGACCTGGTCCGAGCACTGCAAACATAAAATTTTCGCCGCCAAAATCGACTACGAGAACAAGGAAACCGGCAAGTCCGAGACCATCGACAACCTTTTCAAAACCTATATTCAGGGATCGACCAAGACTATCCGGCAAAACCTCGGGGACGCGGACTTCTGCAAATCCGTGTTTACGGACAACGCCGGGGTCGTGGCGTTCACGGAAGATCACGACGTGGCCATCAAGGTGGAAACCCACAACAGCCCCTCGGCGCTCGATCCGTACGGCGGCGCGCTCACCGGCATCGTGGGCGTGAACCGCGACCTTATGGGCGTTGGAATGGGCGCGTCCATGGTCTGCAACATGGACGTATTCTGCTTCGCCTCCCCCTTTTACGACAAGCAACTGCCCCCGCGCTTGCTGCACCCGCGCCGCGTCCTGGAAGGGGTGCGCGAGGGCGTCGAGCACGGCGGCAACAAGTCCGGCATTCCCACGGTCAACGGTTCGGTGGTGTTCGAGGAACGCTTCCTGGGCAAGCCGCTGGTGTATTGCGGCACGGTCGGGATGCTGCCCGCCACGGTCAACGGCAAGCCGGGGTATGAGAAGAAAGCGCGTGTCGGCGACATCATCGTGATGGCCGGCGGCCGTATCGGCAAGGACGGCATCCACGGCGCGACCTTCTCGTCCGAAGAGCTGCACGAGGAATCCCCGGCGACCGCCGTGCAGATCGGCGACCCCATCACGCAGCGCAAGCTCTACGACTTTATTTTGCGCGCGCGGGACATGGGCCTGTATACCGCCATCACGGACAACGGCGCGGGCGGGCTGTCCTCCTCGGTCGGCGAAATGGCGGAAGACACGGGCGGCTGCCGGTTGGACCTCGCCAAGGCCCCCCTCAAGTACGACGGTCTGCGGCCCTGGGAGATCCTGCTCTCCGAAGCCCAGGAGCGCATGACGCTCGCCGTGCCGCCGGACAAGATCGACGAGTTTCTGGCGCTTGCGGCAATCATGGACGTGGAGGCTTCGGCTCTCGGGGAATTCACGGATTCCGGCCGCTTCCACGTGGAATACGACGGGAAGTGCGTGGCCTGTCTCGACATGGATTTCATGCACGACGGCGTGCCGCAGATGCGGCTCAAAGCGGTCTGGGATCCCGCCCTCTCCGCGCGGGTGGACGAAAAGGCCGGCCTGGATATTCCCGTCGGGGAGCAGGGCGCGTTCCTGAAAAAAATGCTCGGCCGCCTGAACATCTGTTCCAAGGAATACATCATCCGCCAGTATGACCACGAGGTTAAGGGCGGCAGCGTCATCAAGCCGCTTGTCGGCGTGAAGCGCGACGGGCCCGGCGACGCGGCCGTGCTCCGGCCGCTGCTGGACCGCAAGGAAGGCGTGGTGCTGTCCCACGGCATCTGCCCCAAATTCTCGGATTACGACACCTACTGGATGATGGCCAACGCCATCGACGAAGCCGTGCGCGGGGCCGTCGCCGTCGGCGCGGACCCCATGACCCTCGCGGGCGTGGACAACTTCTGCTGGTGCGACCCGGTGCAATCCGAGCGCACTCCGGACGGCCATTACAAACTGGCCCAGCTCGTGCGGGCCAACCAGGCCTTGGCCGACTTCTGCATCGCGTTCAACGCGCCCTGCATCTCCGGCAAGGATTCCATGAAAAACGACTACACCGGCGGCGGCGTGAAAATTTCCATCCCGCCCACGGTGCTGTTCACCATCCTCGGCAAAATACCGGATGTGGAAAAGGCCGTTTCCTCGGACTTCAAGAACGCGGGCGAATCCATTTACATTCTCGGCCGGACGGCGCGCGAGCTCGCGGGCAGCGAAGCCGCGTCCGAACTGGGCGTGCGGGCCGGTTCCGTGCCCAAGGTATACTCGTCCCTGGCGAACGCGCGCTATGCGGCGCTGCACAAGGCCGCGGCCAGGGGCCTGGTCTCCGCCTGCCACGACCTCTCGGACGGCGGGCTCGCGGTTGCGCTCGCCGAAATGGCCCTCGGCGGGCGGCGCGGCGCGGACGTGGATCTTTCCCTGGTGCCGGGCATGGACCTGGAGATCACCCTGACCGAATTGCTGTATTCCGAATCCGCCAGCCGCCTCCTGGTGACCGTGCCGGAAAAACACCGCGACGCCTTTGAAGCGTTGTTCGACGGGCAGGAATACGCCCGCATCGGCGCGACCACCGCCGGGACGGATCTTGTGTTCCGCCTGGGCGCGCTGGCCGTGATGACCGAAAACGTGGAGGCCCTCGCCGAGGCCTTCAAGGCAACGCTCAACTGGTAGCCGTTCGAGCGGTTCCGCGGGGGTCGGCGCCCGGGGGCGAAGCTTCGCCCGCGCCGACCCGGTAGAGTTACATACCGTATCGCAAGACAGGACATTGTACCGGAAGGGCAAATTGCAACGGCGCGATGTTCCGCCACCAAGGGAGGCCGGATGCGGCGCCTTATCGTTCTCGGCACGGGCTATGCCCTGGCCACCCGCTGCTACAACACCTGCTTCGTCCTTGAGGAAGAGGAGGGCTGTTTTCTGGTGGACGCGGGCGGCGGCAACGGCATCCTCACCCGCCTGGACGAGGCGGGCATCCCTTTGACCCGCGTGCGGGAAGCCTTTGTCAGCCACAGCTATTCGGACCACATTCTCGGCATGGTCTGGGTCGTGCGGAAGATAGCGACCCTGATAGGGCGGGGGCAGTACGACGGCATCTTCACCATCCATTGCCACGCGGAATTGGCGGCGAAACTCCGCACCATCCTGGAATTGACCTTCGTCGCCAGCGCGCTCGGACACCTCGACGCCGGGATCGTCATAAACACGGTCGCGGATGGAGAAACCCGGCCAATTCTCGGCCGGGACACGACCTTTTTCGACATCCGCTCCACCAAGGAAAAGCAGTTCGGGTTCACAACCGCTCTGGCGGACGAAAAGAAGCTGACCTTTCTCGGTGACGAACCGTACAACGAACGGTGCGAAGCCTTTGTCAACGGCAGCGACTGGCTGCTGAGCGAGGCCTTTTGCCTTTACAGCCAGCGGGAACGCTTCAAACCGTACGAGAAACACCACAGCACGGTCAGGGACGCCTGTAAACTGGCGGCGCGGATGGGCGTGGAAAACCTGGTGCTCTGGCATACGGAAGACGAGAACATCCGCGCCCGGAAGGCGCTGTACACGGCCGAAGGGCGCGACTACTTCCAGGGCAACCTTTTCGTGCCGGATGACGGCGACGTCATTCTTCTGTAGCCACGGGAACACCATGGCCGCCGCTCCGAAACGTCTCGCCCAACCCGCCTTTCTTCCCATGACCCGCGCGGAAATGGACTCGCTCGGCTGGGACGCGCTGGATATCCTGCTCGTTTCCGGCGACGCGTACGTGGATCACCCGTCCTTCGGCATCGCCCTGCTGGGCCGGTACCTGGTGGACAAGGGGTTCCGGGTCGGCGTCGCGGCCCAGCCGCGCTGGGAAGGGGACGCCGCCCTGGAGGACCTGACGCGCATGGGGCGGCCGAGGCTGTTCGCGGGCGTGACGGCCGGGGCCATCGATTCCATGCTGGCCCGGTACACGGCTTTTCGCAAGCAACGCTCGGATGACGCGTACACTCCCGGCGGCCGGGGCGGGAAGCGTCCCAACCGGGCGGTCATCGTATACGCCAACCTCGTGCGCCGGGCCTTCCCCGGCTTGCCCGTCGTGCTCGGCGGCATAGAAGCCTCCCTGCGCCGCGCCACGCATTACGACTTCTGGACGGATTCGTTACGCCGGTCAATCCTGCTGGACAGCAAGGCGGACCTGTTGGTGTTC
>JAJBSY010000212.1 GCA_020861205.1 Deltaproteobacteria bacterium
GGGCAACAGGGTCGGCGGCGGGCGCGGCGGACGGTTCGTCCTCGTAGTGATGTTCCTCGGCCTGGACCTTGACGGTAAGCTCGGCGATGACGTCGGCGTGCAGGCGCACGCGGACCGGGAATTCGCCGATGGTTCTGATGGGCGCGTCGATGATGACGCGGCGGCGGTCGATCTCGATGCCCTGTTCGGCGAGGGCGTCCGCGATCACGGCGCTGGTGACGGAGCCGTACAACTTGTCGTTCTCGCCCACGCGCATCGTGATGGTGATATCCGCCTTCTTGATGCGCTCGCCCAGTTCGCCCGCGGCCGACCGCAAAGCGTCCATTTCGGCCTGCAGCTTTTTGCGCTCAAGCTCGAAGACCTTGAGGTTGGCCTTGGTCGCGGGCATGGCCATGCCCTGGGGGAGGAGGTAGTTGCGGCCGTAACCGGGCTTCACGGTGACAACGTCGCCGAGGCGGCCCAGGTTTTCCACGTCTGCTCTGAGAATTACTTGCATGACGACCTCCTACAGCACGCTTTTCTTTTTCACTTCACTGGCGTGCGCGGCGGTGTAGATCATCAGCGCCATCTGGCGGGCGCGCTTGATCTGGACCGTCAGGCGGCGCTGATGGAAAGCGCAGGTGCCGGTGATGCGACGGGCAATTATCTTGCCGCGTTCGGTGACGAAATCGCGCAGAATGTCAACGCGCTTGTAATCCAGGGGAAGGTCTTTGTCCGCGCAGAAACGGCAGAACTTGCGGCGCGGGGTGAATTTCTTCTTGAAAGCCATGTTATGCCGCCTCCTCCGCATGTTCCGCGAGTTGCACCGTGATGAACTTGAAAATACCGTCGGTTATGCGGATGTTGCGTTCCAGTTCCGCGATGAGGTTGGCAGGGGCGTCATATTCCAGACGCACGTAAAAGCCGCGCATCTGTTTCTGAACGGGGTAGGCGAGGTCGCGCATACCCCAAGGGTCGGTGGCCAGCATTTTGCCGCCTTCCCGTTCGATGACGGCGACAAGGGCGTTGATGACGGTATCGCGCCCTTCGACCGTCAGCTCCGGGGAGAGGAGCAACAGGGTCTCAAACTTTCTCATATTCTCTCCTTATGGTCATAGGCCCTTTCCATCCGGGAAAGAGCAAGGTGAACCAAGGTGTTTAGCTGTCCGGGACGATCCTGTCAAGCGGTCCATCAAACGGTAGCGGCACGCTTTGTCCCGGAAGTCGGAAGTGTGCTGCCTTAGTCCTTCCGGTCGCGGCCATGTGCGTGAGCGCCGCCGCTAAAAGAGACTTTTACGCCGAGTAAACCCGGGGATTCTTGCCCAGGATGCAGAAAACTTCGTACGGGATGGTGCCCCAGTCGCGGGCGAGATCGTCCATGGATACCGCCCCCGGCCCCTCCCCGCCGAGAAGGTAGGCAGTATCGCCACTCGACGCTTCCGGTACGCCGGATACGTCCACGACGTGCATTTGCATACAGATGCGGCCGAGGACGGGGCAGCGTTCGCCCCGGATGCAGACGGCACCCCTGCCCGAGAGTCCGCGCGAAAAACCGTCCGCGTAGCCGGCGCCCACGACGGCGATGCGCATGTTTCTTTTGGCCTGGAAGGTGCACCCGTAACTGACCGTCTGGCCGGTGGCGAGGTCGTGCACGCCCATGACGGGCGCGCCCACCGTCATCGCGGGGGTAAGGCCGCGTCCCAACGCTTCCCGGGTAGTGCCAGCGAAAGGGTTGCCGCCGTAAAGAGCGTAACCCGGCCGGGCGATATGCGGCGGCAGCGACCCGAGGAGGGTATCCCGGGCAAGCAGTCCCGCGGAGTTGGCGAGGGAGAGCGCCATGCCGGGCCAGAACTCCCGGAGGGCCTTGTACGCGGCGAGAAAGCGCTCGACCTGCCCGGCAACGGTGGCGTCCTTGGCCGGGTCGTCGGCGGCGGCCAGGTGCGACAAGAGCAGCGCGGGGCGCAGGTTGGCGAGGGAGCGGAGGGCCTCGATAAAGGATTGCGTCTCGTGCGCGCGAAAACCGAGACGCGACATGCCTGTTTCGACCTTTACCGCCACCGGCAGCGGCGTTTCCCCCGTCCAGGCCCGGCTGACAAGAGCGGCCTGCTCGGCGGAAGAAACTGCGGGCAGCAGGTCGTTTGCGACGGCCGCCGCGGCGTCCCTCGCGGATAGAATTCCGAGCAGCGGCAGGATGGTTACGCCCTTCCCGCTTTCGCCAAGGCGCTTTCGCAACAGGACGCCGTCATCCACACAGCCCACGGCGAACGTGCGGCACCCCGCTTTCACGAGGGTGCGGGCAACCGGTTCGACCCCGTGCCCGTAAGCGTCCGCCTTGACGACCGCCATGGGCGGCATATCCTTTGCCAGGGAGGACAGATGCAGCCAATTGTCCCGGATCGCGTCCAGGCCGATGCGGGCGACAGGCAGTCCCGCCGGGAAATCGGGGGTCGAGCCCTCGGAAAAATCGGAAAAACTGGTAAACGCGGCCATGACGATCCTTGTTGCGAATAGACTGCTCCCCGCCCCTTTCGCGGCGGGGGAGAGAGGAAAACCTTTGCCCTTCCAACCAAGACATGATAGTTTGCCGGTGTTTTATCTACGCTTTTATTATCATTCATTCAACCGTTGGGGCGACAATGATCCGCGCGGCATCCCGGTCTCTTCCACACTACGCCGGAAGTACCCTTCTTCTCATTGTTCTGTGCTTTTCCGCCATTCCCGCCCGGGGGGCGAGCCAAAGCAACCTGGCCATGCAGGCGGAAGACGAACAGGCCGTCACCTGGACCCTCAACGCGGACAAAGTCACCTCCCTCAGCGCCAACGACGTTCTCGAAGCCGAGGGCAACGTCGTCCTGCAGCGCGGAAGCGAATACCTGAAAGCGGATTACGCGCGCTACTACGCGGGGACGAAATGGGTTTTCCTGCGCGGCAACGTATCCGCCCGCATGGGCCGGGACGAAATGAAGGCCGACGAGGCCGAATTCGATTTGCGCAGCAGGATCGGCTGGCTGAAGCACGGCCAGATATACATGGACGGCCCCCACATGTATTTCGCCGGGGACCGCATCGACAAGCACTGGGGCGACGTTTACAGCTTCAAGGAAGCCAAGGTCACAGCCTGTGACGGCGACGTTCCCGCCTGGTCTCTGGAAGCCGAGGAGGCCGTCGTGGAACTTGACGGCTACGCCCAGCTCTGGCGGCCAAGGTTCCAGGTCAAGGACGTGCCCGTCCTGTTCAGCCCCTGGATGATCCTCCCGGCCAAAAAAGAACGCCAGACGGGCTTTCTCAATCCTGAATTCGGGCGCAGCAGCAAACGCGGCCTCTATTACAACCAGCCTTTCTTCTGGGCCATCGACGAGAGCCGGGATATGACCCTGAACGAATACTACATGGAGAAGCGCGGGTTCATGCAGGGCGTCGAATACCGTTCCCGCCCCTCGGCCCGGGAAACCGCCTGGGTCCGGCTGGACTGGCTCCGCGATAAAGTCTCGGACGCCTCCGGGCTCAATTACAATTCCGGCGACGGCCTCGCGCGCAGCAACAACGACCGCTACTGGTTACGCGGCATGTACGAAGGGTTTCTCGCCGATCCGAAATGGAAGATCAGGGCGGACCTGGACTACGTTTCGGACCAGGACATGCTGCATGAATTCAAATCCGGCTATTCCGGGTACAACAGGAGCAGGGACGAGCTGTTCGGCCTGTTCCGGCGCGACATCCAGGAAAGGGACCTCGCCCGCCAAAGCGGGATCATGCTGTTTCGTGACTGGGACCGCGTATCCGTCGCCCTTTCATCCGTGTACACCCAGGCGCAATGGCTGGGGCACGGCAACGCCCCCAAATCCACGGATACCACGGTGCAGCGTCTGCCCCAGCTGGACCTGTACCTCAACAAGGGGCGCGTGGTGGAATGGCTGCCCCTGGAAGTCAATGCCAGCGCGGAAACCGGTTACCTGTACCGGCGGGACGGAACCCGCGGCATGCGATACACCATGTCCCCGGACCTCACCCTCCCGATCAACGGCAAGTACGGCTCTTTCCTGGCCTCGGCCGGCGTTCAGCAGACGTTTTACGGCACGGATACTTACGACAAGTCCAATCCCGACCAGCCGAAACAGGACGGCAAATCCCAGACCGTACCCACGCTTCAGTTGGACGGATCAACGGAATTCTCGCGCGTGTTCACCATGGATTCCGCGCCCCTCGCCCCCACCCCGGAAACCGTCGGGAAGAGCCGCTGGATCGCCGTCCGCCACGCCATCCAGCCCCGGGTCCGGTACCGGAACATTCCCCTCAAGGATCAGCATGACAACCCGAACTACGACAGCAGGGACAGAATCCGGCCGGTCAACGAACTCACGTATTCGGTCACCAATATTCTGACCCGCAAACGCGAAAGGGTCGTCGCCCAAAAATCGGCCAAGGAAGATGAAGTGGCGACGCCCGTCGTTACCACCGATTACCTCGACGTGGTCCGCTTCACGCTCGAGCAGTCCTATGACCTGCGCGAAGCCACCCGGACGGACGAACGCGAGGAATACGAACGCCGCCCGTTCAGGGATATCATCGCGGAACTGCAGATCAGCTTCGACGAATATGTCAGCCTGACTTCCCGCAGTTATTGGTCCCCCTACATGGACAAGGTGACCAGGCACGACCATACCCTTAATTATCGGTTCGCCCCGTGGGGGTCGGTGTATACCGGCCTCGGCTTCCGCGACAAGGTGGACGAATACCTGCGCGATCGGAACAGGAGAGTGAAAACCATCAAGCTCGGCGGGGATCTCAACCTTTACGGACCGTTCGCCCTCGCCTTCTCGTACGACCACGACTTCGAACGCAGCGAAAGCGTGGAGAAAACCCTCAGCCTGATATACAACCACCAGTGTTTCCGACTCGAGGGGATCTTCAGCAAGGACGGCAATGACGAAACCTACGGTTTCCGCATATCGCTTACGGGTCTCGGCGACTGACCCCGAGCGCCGCGTGGCGCGAAACCGGCCGTGCTTCGCGCGGCCGGTTTTTTTATAGTGCTTTCCCTACCCAGCGACGGGAAATAGTGGTATCCGAAAGGGAACGTTTTTTGCAATTTTCCCAGCAGCATGGGTATGCTGACAAATTTTCGTCAGCCCCGAAACCCGTTGCCGGAGGGTTCATGCGTCAAAACTCCCGCACCCGGTGTCACGCGCCGGCCATGCGCCTCATTGCCGCCGCCGTTCTTGCCGCTTTCTGCCTTGACGGCTGTACCGGAGCGCGGTACGCGGCCGGCCCCGACTATGCCCCCGGCGAGCACGATTACCTGCGCGCCGACGTAACCGCCGCGTATTCCGCGTGTGTCGCCGTCTGTTCGGCGGACACCTCGCTCGCCCTGGTCACCCGGACCGGCTGCCTTGAAGGGTGCGAGGAGGCCCGCCGCGCGTTTCCCCTGACCGACAAGGCGTATGCCTCGCGCAAAGAATGCCTTGACGCGCTTCTCGAGCAAGAGTTGACCAAAGACGCCCGCATCCGGGAAATGTGGCGCATGTGCGACGCCAAGTGGACCCACCTGCACAACCGCAAAGGATGCCATATCGCGGCGGAGGCCTTTTACGCCAACCTGACGCCCGCCTCGGTATGCGGCAGTGACGGCGTTGAAGCCGCGGCCTATGATCTTTCCCTCGCCAAGGCCCGGGAAGAGGGTTCCCGGACACCGGAACCGGCGCGGCCGCAACCGCCTCTCTCACCGCAAGAATCGCCAGCTTCCGAGCCCGAACCCCGGGTCTTGCCCCCGGCCGCGCCCGGTTCGACGGGACCACCCCTTGCCGCTGAACCGCCGGCCGTCTCCCCGACTGCCGATCCCGTCGGAGAACCGACCAGAGGGACCCAGCCCGCCGGGCCGCTTATTCCGCCGCCCTATGTTCCGGAGGACGGTTCGCCGGCTCTCTCCGGTCCGGCCGCCGCGCCGTCCGCGCATGGCCCTGGAATCCCGCCCGCGATTCACGATACGCCAAAATATCAAAAGCCCGCTCCCCGGAAACCCGCCGTGCCGGACGAACCGGCTTCACGGAACGCCACGGTGAAAACCGGGGATCCGCCGCCTGCAACAACTCCCGCCGCGCCCTCATCCGTAGATCCCTCTCCCGCAACGCCATCGTCCCCGCAAGGGATCGTACCTCCGGAAACGTCCGGTTCGCCGGTAGCCCCCGGTGACGTCAAACCGGGCCCGGCCGCTTCTCCCACCACGCCCCCGGCGGATCCCGCTCGGCTCTCGGCCCCGTCAACGGTTGCGGGGCCGCCCGCCGACCCCGCGCCAACGCCGCCCCCCTCGGAGGCCAATAAGGCACCAGCCGCCCCCGCCCGTACGGGCGGGGGAACGGAGCCCCCCCCCCCCCCGCATGCCGGCGCCCCCA
>JAJBSY010000145.1 GCA_020861205.1 Deltaproteobacteria bacterium
CCGTCAAAATGGAGGAGGTGCCCCATTTTGTCTTTTTTTGTATGCATGTATTTTGCATTGTATTCGCTGAGGCCCAATTCGAGGGGGACCCGTTCCACGATTTCAAGCCCGTACCCGCTCAACCCGACGATTTTTTTGGGGTTGTTCGTCATCAGGCGCATCTTCCTGACGCCGAGATAAACCAGGATTTGAGCGCCGGTGCCGTAATCGCGCAAATCGGCGCGGAAGCCGAGCTTGTGGTTGGCCTCGACGGTATCCAGACCCTGGTCCTGAAGCTCGTACGCCTTGAGCTTGCAGGTCAGGCCGATGCCGCGCCCTTCCTGGCGCATGTAGAGCACGACGCCGCGCCCTTCCTTCTGGACCATGCTCATGGCGGCGTGCAATTGCGGACCGCAATCGCAGCGCAAGGAGCCGAGAATGTCGCCGGTGAAGCACTCGCTGTGGACGCGCACCAGCACCGGTTCGTCCGTGGTGATGTCCCCCTTGACCAGGGCAATGTGCGGCGCTTCGGTGTGCTCGCTGTCAAAGGACATGATTTCAAAGTCGCCGAATTGCGTGGGCATGGCCGCCCTGGCGCTGGGTTTGACGGAAAGCAGGCCGTGCCGCATCCGGTAGCGGATCATGTCGCGGATGGTGGCGATCTTGAGGTTGTGCTGTTCGGCGAACGGAATGAGGTCCGGCATCCGGGCCATGGTGCCGTCGTCTTTCAGGATTTCGCAGATGACGGCCGCCGGGCGCAGGCCGGCGAGTTGGGCGAGATCGACGCCGCCTTCCGTCTGCCCGGCCCGTTCCAGAACGCCGCCCTTTTTGGCCCGGAGCGGAAAAATATGGCCGGGCGTGACGATGTCCGCCGGGCCCGCGCCTTCTCTTGAGGCCGCGAGGATGGTGGTCGCCCTGTCGGCCGCGGAAATGCCCGTGGTGACGCCGTGGCGGGCCTCGATGGAAACCGTGAAGTTCGTGCCGAATCCGGATTCGTTTTTTTGGGCCATCAGGGGCAGCTGAAGGTTGTCGATCAACTCGGGAGCCATGGGCAGGCAGATAAGCCCGCGCGCGTGGGTCGCCATGAAGTTGATGACTTCGGGGGTGACAAACTCGGCGGCAATGGTGACGTCGCCCTCGTTTTCGCGGTCTTCGTCGTCGACGAGAATGATCATTTCACCGTTGCGGATCGCTTCGATGGCTTCTTCCGTTGTGCAAAGGGGCATGGCAATCGTCCGATAAACGGGCGCCCGGGACGCGGGCAACCGGTAATACGGGTCAGAACCCGTGTTGGCGTAAAAAATCCACGGTCAGGCCGGATGGTTCGGCAGGGGCGTTTCCGGCATTGTTCGCGTAGCCCGTTTCGACCATCCGCGCCACATACTTTCCTATAATGTCGGTTTCCATATTTACAAGGGCGCCGGGCTTCCAGGAAGACAACGTGGTGACGCCCATGGTCTCCGGGATGATGTTCACGGTGAGGTAATCCGCCCCGCATTCGTTGATCGTCAGGCTGACCCCGTCAAGCGCGACGGATCCCTTCGGCACAACGAGATGCCCCATCGCGCGGGGAAAATCAAGCCGGAAAACCGTGGAGTCTCCCCGTTTTGCAACAGCGGCGACGGTGGCCACGCAGTCCACGTGCCCGCTGACGATGTGCCCGCCAAGCCGCGTGCTCAGCGAGACGGCCCGCTCGAGGTTGACCACGCCCCCCGGCCGCAGGGACGATAACGTGGTCGCGGAAAGAGTCTCGCCCGACGCATAGGCGGTAAAGGCAGCGCCTTCGTAGCGTTCCGCCGTGAGGCAGGCTCCGTTCACGGCGATGCTTTCGCCTATTTCCGGGGCGGGAAACGGCACCCGCGGAAGGATGGTAAACCGCGCTTCCCGGTTGGAACCCCTCCGTGAAACGACGTCGCCGAGGCATTGTATGAGGCCGGTAAACATGGAATCCCCGTTAGGCTGTTGCCGGGCGGCAGCCGGGGGAATCGCCCGGCCGGAGCGTCACGATAAGGTCTTCGCCGCAAATCCGGGAAGACAGGATGCGCAAAGAGACGCCGTCGTCGATTTGCAGGGGGCTCAAGCCGCTGAACAGGGGCGTGGCTTCATTGTCCGCCAGGATGCGCGGGGAAAGGTGCAGATGCATTTCGCCGGCAAGGTTTTTTTCCAGGAGCGAAAGGCCCAGGCGGCCGCCGCCTTCGCACATGACATACAGGCAGCCGTGGTCGCGGCGGAGGGCGGCCAGCCCTTCGCGCAGGTCCAGTTCCGCGCGCATGTAGCCGGGCGAGGTATTGTCCGCGCGTGAAAGCGGGGAAAGGCCGAGGATCTCCACCCCCATTTTGCGCAGGTTTTCCGCTTTGGGGCTGGCGGCGGCGGCGATGGTCGTCCAGAAAATCGTTTCGGTCGGACGTTCCTTGAGCAGGCGGTTTTGCATACCCGGATCCGGCAGCCGCGAGGTGACCACCACGGCAAAGGGTTGCCGTTCGGCCGGGGGGGCATCGGGCCCCGGGCGGCAGGTGAGGCGCGGGTCGTCATGATAAAACGTGTTGCCGCCCACCAGTATGGCGCCGGCATGGCGGCGCACCTCGTGGACCAGGCGGAGCGTCTCCGGGCAGCTTATCCACCGCGAATGGCCAGTTCTCGTCGCGATGCGGCCGTCCAGGGTGGAGGCGAGCTTCAGGATGGTATAGGGCAGATCGGTCGTCTTCCAGGTGATGAATTCCGCTATCAGGTCGTCACATTGCCGTTGCAGGACGCCCGTAACGACTTCGACGCCGTTTTTGCGAAGCGTTTGCGCGCCGCCACGGGCTTCGGGCGTGGGGTCAAGGCTGCCGATGACGACGCGGCGTATTCCCGCCTCAAGGATGGCGTCGGCGCACGGCGGTGTTTTGCCGTGATGAGAGCAGGGTTCGAGCGTGACGACCATCGTGCAGTCCGCGGGGTTGACGCCGTTTGCTTTCGCGTCCTTCAAGGCGTTCACTTCCGCGTGGGCTTCGCCGTAGCGTTCATGCCAGCCGCGCGCAGCGACCGTCCCGTCGTCGCGGAGCAGAACGGCCCCGACGCAGGGATTGGGCGCGACGTAAAACCGGCCCCGGAGGGCCAGGTCGAGGGCTTCGCGCATGGCGGGTTCGTAATGGGCTGGATACGGCGGCATCAGGGCAACTCCACGTCTCCGGGCGGTGTCGCCGCATCGTCATAGGGGAGGAACCCGTAAGGAATACCCGCTTCCTGCAGCATGGCCTCCCCCATGGGATCGGGATAGGGTTCCGCGTAATGGACGGCGGTAATGCCGCAGTTGATGAGCATCTTCGTACAGATGAAGCAGGGCTGGTGCGTGCAGTAAATTTCCGCGCCCTTGAGCGAGATGCCGTGGATGGCCGCCTGGATGATGGTGTTCTGTTCCGCGTGCAGGCCGCTGCATATCTCGTGGCGCTGGCCCGAGGGAATGCCTAGCTGCTGGCGAAGACAGCCCTTTGTCAGGCAGTCCGTGACTTTTGCCGGCGCCCCGTTATAGCCCGTGGCGAGGATGCGTTTATCCTTGACGGCGATGGCGCCGACCTTTCTGCGAAGACAGGTCGAGCGCTGCGCGACCAGACGGGTGATTTGCATGAAATATGAGGGCCAGGACATGCGCGACATGGTGCACCTTATTCCCCGAGCGCCGGGGGAGCGGTACTCCCCCGGCGTTGCCGTTCGTTATTGCGCGGGCTGGTCCGCCGGCTGGTCGGCGGGGGCTTCCGGCTTGATCGGCGTGAATTCGATGGGCATGGCGTTCATTTCGTCCAGGACCTGCTTGGTGATGTCGATCTGCGGGTCATGGGCGAGAGCCGCTTCCGACGGAATGATCACATCGAATTTTCCCTTCACGCGGCAGTTTTCCATGGCGGTCTTGTAGGCGTCGGTAAGGGCGGTAACCACCTGCTGCTGTTCCGCGTTGAGGCGCTGCTGCATCTCGACAAGAGCGGCCTGCATTTCCGCCTGGGCGGCTTCCTTTCCCTTTTTGCCCTTGGCGTTCTCAACCTTGGCGGCGGCCGCCTCGTAAGTTTTCTGCATGTCGGCGCTGATGCTCCGGAGGTAGTCCGTGCCTTTTTCGCTGGCGACGCTTTCCTTGTAGACCATATCGGTATTGACTATGGCCACGCGTTTGCCGGTGCAGCCGAACGCGACCAGGGCCAGGGCCGCCAGCAGGGCGAGACGAAGAGTAAAAGATTTCATGCAAAGCTCCGTAAAAAGATTTTATACCGCGCGGGTTGAGCCCGCATGTGGTGAGCAGCATATATAACCGTTTTACCGCGAAGAAACAAGGATTCATCGCGCCGGTTGCCGGAAAAATAGGGTGGTAATCAGCCGGGATAGGAATTGAACGCGGCAACGACCTTGCCGACGTACTGGCGGGTTTCCTCGGCGGGCATGTGGCGGGAAAGCTTGGTATAAAGCTCGTCGGGAGAAAGCTCGTTGATGGCGTTGATGGCGGCGTCCTGGTTGTTGGTGCCGAAGGCGCGGAACACAGCCCTGGGGCCCGCGTTATACCCGGCGATCATGCAGAGTTCGCGGGAGGTTGGATTGGTCACGCCGCTGAAGTAACGGGTTGCCAGGAGGTGCAGGTACGCACTGCCGTATTCGATATTGCTCTTGGGATCGAAGAGGAAACTAACGGACGGTTTTCCGGTTTTGCCGGTCAGGTAGGCCTGTACTTCGCCACCGGCGGAATCCGGCACGACCTGCATGAGGCCGAGCGCGCCCGCATTGCTCACGGCGAAGGGGTTGAACGCGCTTTCCGTCCGCATGATGGCGTATATGAGCCGGGGAGAGAGGCCGAACCGAGTGGCGGCATGTTCGATGTGCTCCATGTACTGCGCGGATTTGGGGTGCGGAGCGTACAGGTCGACCGGCGTTTTTATCCGGAAAAGCAGGCGCTGCATATCCGCCCGTATGCTTGTCTCGGCGGTCGTCAGGCATTCGCCGCCCGGTTTGTACCCGGCATCGGTCAGCCAGCGGATGTTGGCGGGGTCGGCCGCCCTGTGCTTTCCGTCCGCCGGGAGGAACGTGCCGCGTTCTGTCCAGTACTGGTAGCGCTGGCTGGGCTTTACCGCGCTGATGCGGCGAAGCGGAAGGTACGTGGCGTCGTCCAGGGCGAGAGCCACTTGATCGCCGTATAGGGAGATCATGGTTTTCGGCTCGGGGCCAAGGGGAACAACCGTATCGTCGGCGTGCTTGGGCATGTCGCGCAAGGTGGCGCGGTATCGCGCGCGGTCAAGGGACAGGGGCAGCGCGTTGTTCCCGGCATTCACGGATTCACGCGTGGCGGCGGATGATGTGGGAAGGCCGGGGGCCGCGGCGAGATCGATCCGCATACGCACGGCGCAGATGCCCCGTTCCTGGTCGTTGGCGTTCATCCAGAAGCCGGTCGCGGGCATTACGATGCAGCAAAGCGCCAAAACAGCGGCAAAACGGCGCAAACGCGGCTGTAGTACGCGTTTGAGGGCGCTTAGAGCGACTGCGGAAGCGGTTTTGTCCATGTAAATGCGGGTCCTTTTCCGGTTACGGCTTGCAAACGTCGATAAAATGACGAATTTCCCTGACGTGTTATATTTAGCAATGTCCATGCCAAAAAAAAAGCACTAATTTATGAAAAACACTTGACTGAAAGAGCCCGTCTATCTATAACCCAATTCCTCGGCGCGCGCTGGTAGCTCAGCTGGATAGAGCAACAGGCTACGAACCTGTAGGTCCGGGGTTCGAATCCCTGTCAGCGCGCCAGATTTTTTAAGCCCGTCCGGCATCTCCGGGCGGGCTTTCGCGTAATTTGGGCTGCCGTGGCTAGCGCCCGTTCCGGATACATACCTATCGGCATTTCTTTCCGAACTATAAGACCCCCCATTGAAAAAAACGGGATACTCCCCAGGCCGATTAGCGACAGCTCTATGCGGTATGCCGCATCACCCCGGTAACGACCGCGTAGGCCTTGATGCCTTTTTTCTGGCCGGTGAAGCCGAGTTTTTCTTCCGTCGTCGCCTTGACGTTTACGCACGAAAGGGGAAGGGAGAGCAGCCGGGCCACATTGGCCGCGATCCGCTCCCGGTAAGGCGTGATCTTCGGAACCTGCGCGACCACGGTCAGGTCCGCGTGCGCGATGGCCAGCCCGTCCCGGAACGCGAGGCGCAGAACTTCGGAGAGGAGGACGCCGCTCTCGATTCCGGCATAGTGCGGATCCGAGTCCGGAAACAAGGTGCCGATATCCCCGCGCGCGAGGCACCCGAGAATGGCGTCGATGAGCGCGTGCAAAAGCACGTCCCCGTCGGAATGCGCCGAAACCGCGACGTCCGCCGGGATGGGAACGCCGCCGAGGATGAGCGGGCGGTTGCCGCCG
>JAJBSY010000458.1 GCA_020861205.1 Deltaproteobacteria bacterium
ATAAGAAAAGGTATCGCTAATGGGGTGGGAAAGAGCGGCTCTGTAGCAGTTAAAGCGGTGCGTGGTTTTCGATTGTCCCGGTGAAAAGGGTCAATCCTTGACCGCCGTCCAGCTTCCCAGAACGCCCATCAGCGTGGGCACGACGAGCAGCAGGATGATCAGGCCGATGGGCAGGAACTGGATTTCGATCATCAGGGGCGGGAAATTGAGCACGTCCTTGATGTGGTCATGGACGAAATTCAGAAGCGTGAGCGCGAAACAGCCCCCCAGGAACCCCTGGGTCGCGCCGCTGACCACCAGGGGCAGCCGGATATACCACGTAAACGCGCCCACAAGACGCAGGATCTCGATTTCCTGGGCACGGGCGACCAGGGAGAGGCGGATGGTGTTTCCGACCACCAGGGCGAGCACCAGGCACAAAAAACCGATGGACGGCCACATGATGAAATGGCTGATCTTGCGCCAGGCATGGCCCAACTCGTCGCGGAGCGGGGTGACGGCCACGCGCTCCACCCCCGGGAGCTCCTTGAAGTAGTCCGTGACCTCCGCCATCCAGCGGTCGTAGTCTTTTTCATCCGGCAGAAAGGTCACCAGGGCCGTCGCGGGCAGGGGACTTTTTTCCGCGAGGGTGGGGAATGTTTTTGTCAGGCTGTTGGCGCCCCTGGGTGAGCGGCCGAGGCGGTTGGCGAGCGACCGCATGGCTTCATCCGGGGTGAACGTCGTGATCTGGGTGTAGCCCGGCACGTGCTTGATGCCTTCCCATTGCTCTTTGACGGTCGCCAACTCGGTGCCCGGCCGCCAGTATACCTGGAAGACCGTTTCCCCGCGCACGGTGCCGAGCTGATGATTGATGGAAACCAGCGCCATGAGAAAAAGACCGGCCAGGAAAGCGACCAGACTGACGGCCGCGAGGGTGAGCATCAGCGCCCAGGGGTTGAGGCCCATGTCCTTGAACCCTTGCGCTATCAGCCGGAGCATAATCCTCGTCACAGGATCATCTCCTTGTCTTCATATTCGGCGCGGCGGGCCAGGATGGCGCCGGGCCAGTTGGCGTAGGTAACCATGCCGTCTTCGAGGCGAAGCAGCCGGGCTGTCGGGTGCCGCCGCAAAAGCTCGTGGCTGTGCGTGGCGAAAATAATGGTGGTGCCGTAAGCCTGAAATTGCATGAACAGGTCCATGAGCCGCAGGGAAAGATCGGGATCGAGGTTGCCGGTGGGTTCATCCGCCAGCAGGACGCGCGGATTGACCACAAAGGAACGCGCGACCGCCACCCGCTGCTGCTCCCCCCCCGAGAGTTCCCCGGCCAGGGTGTGCAGCCTGCCGTCGAGCCCGAGGGCTTTGGAGACGGCCCGCACGCGTCGTTCCACGTGCACGCGGCCGAGGCCCCGCACTTCTAGGGCCAGGGCGATATTGGCCCACACCGTGCGGTCCGGCAGGATCTTGAAATCCTGGAAGACCACGCTCACATCACGCCGCAACAGGGCGATCTGCCTTGCGCTGAGCTTGCTCCCCAAGGTGAAGCCCGCTATGCGCGCTTCGCCCCGTTGCAACGGCAGCGCGCCGTACAGGGTGCGGAGCAAGGTCGTCTTGCCCGCGCCGGACGGACCGGAAAGGAACAAAAATTCGCCCTTGGCAAGGGCGAAGGTGACATCCTTCAACGCCCATAAGGGCCCGAAAGAATATGACATGTGAGCGACCTTTATCATGACGAAATATGGTAGCATGTTTCATTCGAAGCGCAAAGAGCCGGCAAAAGCCTCGGAAGCGGCGGCGCCTCACGGTGCTTGATACGTCGTCAGACGCTTCCTTCGCGAAACGCATGTATGCGCCTTTTCGCTCCGCGCGGAACTCGTCTTCCGAAGGCAAATTGAGGCACTGCCAAAAGGTCCGGACAGGCGTTCCATGGGCGCTCAGCCATGGCGCATCGCTTCCCCCTGCCTCCCTTGGTTCGTCCCAGCCGAACAGGCGGGTACCCATACCGGATGCTCCGTTACCGCAGCACGGGACTCGACAAGAGGATGCCGGCGGCCGCGGCCAGGAGCACCAGCCCGGCGATTCCTTCGATCACGGGGATTTTGGCCGCGAGGAAGCGTTGCGCGGCCTCGTGGGAAATGCCCGCCGCCAAGGCCAGATCCCAGGCCAGCACGACCGAAACCATCCAGATGCCGGCCGCGATCTGTTGGGTCAGCGTGACCTCTGAGCCGAGGATGCCCATCATCAGGGTGAGGTAGAACAGCGCGTTTTTAGGATTCAGGAGAGCGGAAGCGAGCCCCGCGCAGAATTGGCTTTTTCCGCTCAAGACCGCCCGCGCCTCGACCGCCCGGCACCGTCCGGACGGAACGCGGCTCGAGCGCAGAAGCAGAAGACCCATCCAGACCAGGTAACAGGCTCCGGCCAGAGCGATGGCGTTATACAGGGTCGGCGAGTTTCTCATCCCGGCCCAGCCCGCGACGGCTAGGGCTATATAAACGGCGTTGCCGAGCGCGATGCCGGCGCAGATTAAGGCGGAACCGCGCAGCCGCGCACGGACGGCGTGGCCCACGATGAGAAAAAAATCCGGCCCCGGGCTGAGCAAGGCCACAAAGTGGGCGAGGGCCAGTTGCAAGAAAGACGCCGGCAGTGCGGCGGCGATAAGATCCGTCATGCTACCTCCTGTGCGGAGGATGCTTACCAGGAAAGAGAGCTGGACTCTTGTACGAAATTGACCAAGAGTGAACACGCCATTTTTGATTGGAGGACGATCATGCGGGAAAACCGCGCCATATGCCATGACCCTGCCCTGGCAGCCGAGGTGGTTTCCTTTCGCGGCATTTTGCAGAAATTCCCGAACCATTTCCACGACGACCATTACGTCGTCGGGTGCGTGGAAGGCGGGGCCCGGCGCATGTACAGCCTGAACACGGCCTATACGCTCGGACCGGGCGATCTTGTCCTGTTCGCCCCCGGGGATACGCACGCCTGCGAGGCCCTGGACGGGAAGCGGTTTACCTACCATTGCTTCAACGTCCGGCCCGAAACCATGCGAGGTATCGCGATGCGGACCCTCGGAGATGTTTCCGCCACGTTCGTCCGGCCGTCCGTTCGCGACAACATCCTTGCCCGGTCGCTCGCGGACCTGGCCCGCGCTTTCGTTTCCGGAGCCGATAGCTCGGGACTGCGCGAGCCCGCTCTCGCTCTTCTGGAAAAAGTCCTGGCGGGTTATTCGACCGCTCCGCCCCGTTCCGGAGGGGAACCGTTCGCCGCTGAAGTTGACGCGGCCTGCGTCTGGATGCGGCGCCATTTCATGGAGCCCGTCACCCTGGAGCGCCTTGGGCATGTCGCCGGATGCAACAAGTTCACATTGGTGCGGGCCTTCGGCAGGATAAAGGGCATCACCCCGCACAGGTACCTGGAAACGGTGCGGGTGTCCGCCGCCCGCGCATACCTGGAGCGGGGCGGTGGCCCGGCCTGGGCGGCCGCAGAATCCGGCTTCACGGATCAAAGCCATCTTTCCCGGCATTTCAAGCAAATGACCGGTTTGACGCCCGGGCAATACCGGAGGATATTCGGGAAAACTCTTACAGGAGAGAGCGCGCGGCGATAAAAAGCCCGATCGCGAGGCACAGCCAGGTGACGCCCCTCTTCAGTTTGTCCAGCGGAAGCCTGTGGGCAAGGCGCACGCCGCCGAGAACGCCGAGCAACTGGCACAGGGTGAGCCACCACGCGACGGAAAAGTCCACGAACCCGTTTGCCAGGTTGCTTACGGACCCGGAGAGGGATACCACGGATTGCAGCACCTGGCTGCAGGCTATGGCCGGAAGAACGCCGTAGCCCGTGACCAGCATCAGGGGAACGGAGACCACGCCCCCGCCCGCGCCGGTCATGCCGCAGACGAACCCGGTGAAAAGCCCGATGCCCGTGAGGAGCAGCGTGCTGCCGCGCCTGGGAAGCCGATGGGCGAGGGTGGTTTTTCCTGTGGGCAGGAGGGCATAGAGGCTGGAGCATATGATGATGGCCGCCAGCAGGAGATCCAGAAACCGGGCCGGCAGGCACGCTCCGGCGGCGGCCCCCGCAAAGCCGCTGATGAAGCTTCCGGCCAGGACCGGTATGGTGACGTTCCAGTCGATGCTGCCGTGGCGCTGGTAGCTCCAGGTGGCGGCGATTCCGAGAAAGAAGAAGGAGAACAGGGTCGTCGCCATGGCCTGGTGCGTTTCCATGCCGCCGAGCACCATCAGCACCGGGATCAGGATGATCCCGCCGACCCCGCTCGCGCCGGTGATGACGCCCACCGCAACGGCGATGCAGCCTATCGGTATTTCCATGGCCCGCCTGTATTTCCGGCGCTTCAGGTTCACATGGTCATAGTAAAAACGTCCGCGTTACGCAGACGTTTTTTTTGGTGCTTTATCCATTTTTCAAACACGGGTAAAGGCCGATTCTGCGGGGGGCTTCATGCCTGGAGCACCCCGAAGCGTCAGCCGCATTTGGTGTAGGCGCAACTGGGGCAGATATGGCAGCCTTCCTGGAACACGAGGATGTCGTCGCATTCCGGGCAATGTTGCGCGCCCAGGCCGTTTACCGCGTATCCCTGTTTGGCCTTGAGATAGCGGTTTTCCAGCACCCAGGCGATGCCGTCGGGGATGGAGACGACCTGGCCTTTGCGGGCGACGTTGAAGACTGGCATTTCGCCTCCGATGCCTTTGATCTGCTTGACGATATCCTTGACTTCGATGCCCGACCGCAGGGCCAGCGAAATAAGGCGGCCGATGGCTTCGGCCTTGGCCGTGATGGACCGGCCGGATTTACCGATAGTGGCGAACAGTTCAAAGGGGCGCCCGTCCACTTCGTTGATGGTCACGTACATCAGGCCGTGGCCCGTGCTGACCTTCTGCGTGAACCCGTATACGATGTCCGGCCTCGCCCTGACCATGGGGCCGTACCGGTGATCTTCCCCGGCGGCCTCTTTGGAACCGCCGTCCCCGGTATACAGGACCTGCACGGCCTTGCAGCCGTCGCGGTAAACAGTGACGCCCTTGCAGCCGCGTTCGTAGGCCATCCGGTATATATCGCGGATGTCGTCAACAGTGGCGCTGTTCGGTAAGTTGACGGTTTTGGAAACCGCGTTGTCCGTATACTGCTGGAATGCCGCCTGCATACGCAGATGCCACTCCGGTTGAATGTCCATCGCGGTGACGAATACCCGGCGGATAGTTTCGGGCAGGTGTTCGAAGGAACCGACGGATCCTTTCTCGGCAACGGCTTCCATAAGTTTCGGGCTGTGGCAGCCGGCTTCGATCAGGCTGGCTTCGAAGTACGGGTTGACTTCCGTAAGTTTTTCGCCGTCCATCACGTTGCGCGTGAAGCAAAGGGCGAACAGGGGCTCGACCCCGGAGGAACATCCGGCGATGATGGAGAGCGTGCCCGTGGGGGCGATGGTGGTTATGGTCGCATTGCGATAGGGCCCGAGGCCTTTTTGGGCATACGGCGATGGGGGGAAGGCCGGGAACGGACCGCGTTCCTTGGCCAGAATCTGCGAGCCCACGCGGCCTTCCTCGCGGATGAAGCCCATGACCTTTTCCGCGACGTTGAGCCCTTCCTGGCTGTTATACGGTATGTCCATCTGGAAAAGAAGATCCGCAAACCCCATAACGCCAAGGCCTATCTTGCGGTTGCGCCGCACGTTGTCCGTAATCTGCTGCAGGGGGAAACGCGACGCGTCTATGACGTTGTCCAGAAACCGGACGGAAAGGTGAACGACCCTGCGCAACTCGTCCCAGTCTATGGCGTCATCGCCCTCTTTTCCGGGGACGAAGAATTTCGCCAGGTTTATGGAACCCAGGTTGCACGCTTCATAGGGAAGCAACGGTTGTTCGCCGCAAGGGTTGGTGGATTCTATTTCCCCCTGGTCCGGGGTTGGGTTGTCGCGGTTGATGCGGTCGATGAACACGATGCCGGGATCGCCGCTTTCCCAGGCTTTCTGCACCAGCATTTCGAAAACTTCCCGGGCGTTCAGGGTGCCTGAAACTTCCCCGGTATTGGGCATGACGAGGTTGTACGGCTCGTCCTTGTCCACGGCCTTCATGAAATCCTCGGTCAGGGCCACGGAAAGGTTGAAGTTGTTAAACTCGCCCTCACGCTCCTTGGCCTTGATGAAGTCGATAATGTCCGGGTGATCCACGCGCAGGATGCCCATGTTCGCGCCGCGCCGGGTACCGCCCTGTTTTATCTGTTCGGTGGCCGTGTTGAATATTCGCAGAAACGAAAGGGGCCCAGACGCAACTCCGCCGGTCGACCCGCACCGGCTGTCCTTGGTACGAAGGCGGGAGCAGTCAAACCC
>JAJBSY010000327.1 GCA_020861205.1 Deltaproteobacteria bacterium
CCTTCCAGCGGGCACTCGTTCCCCCACCAGTCCCACCGTTCCACAATGCCGTCCGCGCTGGCCCAGGCTCTGATCTCGCAGTACCGGGGCCATTGCCTGCCGTTCCAGTCATACTCCAGGCGGCACCCGCGCCAGACGTAAACCCAGCCGTTATCCGCGCGCCTGCGGGAAGCGGCCGGCGTTCCCATATCCCCCATCAACGCGACCACCTCGCCGCCGACATAACCGTCAAGCTGCTGGGCGCGGCGGGTGTGGGCGGTGGGCAGGCAGCCGCTGAGTACGAAGCAGAAAACGAAGATTCCGAGAGGAAGGTAAAGAAATTTACGCACGTGTATCCCCCTTGATTAACGGGTCGGGGTTGGCGATGTACATGGTGGTCGTGGGGTAGGCGAAGGTGATGTTCTCTTTCGCGAACCGGTCCATTATGCCGAGCATAAGCTCCTGCTGCACGCCCTTGGCTTCGACTAGATCCCTGCCGGGTACGGTGAAATAGACCTCATAATTCAAGCTCGAATCGCCGAACTGCGTAAAAAACACCCTGTCGATGCTGAGTTTGGCGATGGTTGACGCGACCTCCCGCACTATGTCCGGCACGGCCCGGACCTTGTCGATGGGCGTTTCGTAGGCGATCCCGAACGTGAAATTCATCTGGCGCCGGTACATGAGGCGAAAGTTGGATATGTTCTGCTTGGTTATATCCCCGTTGGGGCAGACCACCACTTCGCCGCTTAACGTCCGTATGCGGGTTGTCTTGAGACCGATGCTCTCCACGGTGCCGGAAACCGACCCTGCGGACACGTAATCGCCGATGGAAAAGGGGCGGTCCAGCAAGATCACGAGATACCCGAAGAAATCCGCCAGAATCGTCTGCCCGGCGAGGCCGACGGCAACGCCGACGATGCCGAGGCCGGCCAGCAGGCTGGATATCTGGAAGCCCATGTTGTCCAGGATGATGGTGATGCCGATCGTCCAGAACAGCACCCGGATGATGGGCGACAGGGTTCGTCCCACGATGGTGTCGATGGATTGCTCGTGGCGCCGCAGGTAGGTATCCGTCACGAAACTCGCGAGAGAGGAAAAAAACCGCACGGCCCGGGTGATGAACAGGACGAACAGAAGAAACATCAGGACCCGGTGCGGGGTCTGGGAAAAATTCAGGGTGTCCAGGGCGAAATAGAGAGGGAAAATGTACAGGAGGGGCACGAGGGTGAGGCCAACCTGCTGCGCCATTTCGTTGTCGACCTGGTGCTTGTCGACGGAGGCGAGCCACCGGCAGGCGAGCCGGGCGATAACCCCCTTGACCAGCCAGATGAGGGCTATGCCCCCGGCCGCGATCGCAAGGGCGACGATATAGTGGGTGAGGGTGTTGCGGGACAGCTCGTCGCCGATGAAGGCGACCGTGTCATGGATCGTCCCGATAACGTCCACGTCTCCGAGGTCTCCCGGAACCTTTTCCGTGGCTACATTCGCCGCCGTCCCAGCCGTTTCCGTCGCCATTACCCGCTCCTTGAGGCCCTATTTCGCACAGGTCCGTCAGGGTACCCCAAAAAACCGGTCTCCACCACCCCGTTATTTCACGTTGACCGACCTCGATCGATCCGGTGACGCGCGCCGGGAAAGCCAAGGACAGAAGGCCAGGGCTTCCCGGGTGAAGCCTTGTCCTTCTTTCGCATACAAAAGCAACGGCGCGGAACAGGGAACGTTGCCCGCCGGGGCGGTTTCCGCGTGCGCGGCACGGACCAGGATACGCGACCCAGCGTCTCTTCCCGTCATGACCGGCAGCAGTTCCACAGGGGCCAACCCGTGCCGCTCCAGGCAGAGGAGCAGCGCATCCCTCGTTTCCCAGGGGTAGACCAGCGCAAGCGAGCCTTCGGGCGCCAGCGCCCGCTTGGCGGCGGCAAGAAAGGCCGCCATCGTGGAAGGTTTGGCGAACAACGCCGTCCGGCGGGCCGGTTCGCGGGGAAGCCGCCCCGACCCCGGCGCGCGGTACGGCATGTTGGCAACCACCAGCGCATACCCGCCGGAGGCGAGGGTTTGCCGCTCCGCCGCGCTATCGAGGTCTTTTTCCGTGGCGGCGAACCTGTCCGCGAGTCCGAGGAGGACGGCGTTTTCCCTGGCCGCGGCGACCTGCTCGGGCAGACAATCGACGCCCGTCGCCGTCATGCCGGGAAGGGCAAGGAGGCAGGCCAGCCCGACCACGCCGCAGCCGCAGCCCAGGTCAAGCAGCGAGCTGTTCCCGGACGGGCCGGACCGCGCGGCGTACGATGCCAGGAGCAGCGCGTCCGCGGAAAAACGGAAACCGCCGGCAGGTTGAACCAGGCCGCGCGGAAAACGGGCGCGGGCGCGGCAAACGGTGTGGGTACGCATCGGCCTCCTTTGTGACCCGGATGCATCGAGAATACGGCAGGGCGCGCGAGGGCGCAACATGCCGGGAAGAACCTGGCTCGCCGCTCGAAAACCGACCGCATCGGGGAATGGCGCACGTTACCTTCAGATAAGCAAGGCACGTTCCGCGCGAAACGAGGTGTATCAAGACGTACACGCACTTCGCGCGAGACGAGCCTGGCGAAAGTATCAAACAAATTGAGGCACCGCCCCGTATCGATAGTGCTTGCCGCGCGGCGTATTTTTTTGCTATTTAGCCATGCGCGCTGTTGAAAACGCGCTCCTTTTTAACATTCCCCAACGAAGCACCCATGAACGATCAAACACCCACCCCCGCCGTGCCGGCCCTTGTTTCCGAACTCGCTCCCCTCACCATGGAGACGTTACCCGCCAAACTGCGCGACGCCGTGTCGCGCGCCGGGTGGGACAACCTCATGGAAGTGCAGGCCAAGGCCCTGCCCTACCTCCTGGCCGGGCGCGACATCATGGTCCAGTCCCGCACCGGCAGCGGCAAAACCGGCGCCTTTCTCCTGCCGGCCCTGGAACGGCTGGACCCTTCCCAGGCGACATGCCAATGCCTGGTGCTGGTCCCCACCCGCGAACTCGCGCTGCAGGTGGCGCACGAGGCCGAGGTGATCTTCGGCGAAACGGGTATGCGATCCGTCGCCGTCTACGGCGGTGTCGGGTACGGCCGCCAGATGGAAGGCCTCAAGCAGGGCGCGCATCTCGTGGTGGGAACCCCCGGCCGCGTCCTGGACCACCTCCTCCGACGTACCTTGAACCTCGACGCCTTGCGCATGTTGGTTTTCGACGAGGCGGACCGTATGCTTTCCATCGGGTTTTATCCGGACATGAAGGCCGTGCAGCGCTATCTTCCCCAAAAGCATATCCCGACCCACTTTTTTTCCGCCACGTATCCCCCGCACGTTCTGCGGGTCGCGGGAGAATTCCTGGAAACCGAGGAACTGTTGAGCCTCAGCCGCAAGGAAGTGCATATCGCGTCCATAGAGCACGCCTTCTATGCCGTCAAACCGATGGAAAAAGACCGCGTGCTCGTCCGGGTGCTGGAAAAGGAGAACCCCGCCGCGGCCATTATATTTTGCAATACCAAGGCCAACGTGCATTACGTGACGGCCCTGCTCCAGGGCTTCGGCTATAACGCGGACGAACTTTCCGCCGACCTTTCCCAGGCCAAACGTGAAGACGTGCTCGTCCGCCTCCGCAACGGCGGGGTGCGCTTCCTGGTGGCGACGGACGTGGCGGCACGGGGCATCGATATCCCGGACCTCTCGCACGTCATTTTGTACGAACCGCCGGAAGACCACGAGTCATACATTCACCGGGCGGGCAGAACCGCCAGGGCCGGGGCGGACGGCATCGTCATATCCCTTGTGGACATCATGCAGAAAATGGAGCTGGTGCGCATCGCCAAACAATACAACATCACGTTGACCGAGCGGACGACCCCCGACGAGGCGGATCTCTCCGCCCTGGTCGGCGACAGGCTGACCGCGCTCCTGGAAGCCCGCTTCCGTACGCGCACCAGCCTTGAACGGGAACGCGAGGAACGCTTCCTCCCGCTTGCCCGCACCCTTGCGGAAGATCCGGAAACCTTGCGGCTCCTGGCCATGCTCCTTGACGACGTGTACCAGGCCAACCGCCACCCCGTGCTGCCCGGGTCCCCTGTGGACAAAGCCGCCAAGCGGCAGACGCCCGGGCGCGCTTCCGGCGGGGATTCCCCCTCCGAAGGCGGGACGAACAGGCGTAAACGGGGCAGGTCGAGGAAACCCGGCGGCTCGCGGAGCGAAACCGGCAGGAGCGGCGGCAACGATGCATGACGTTTCCGTGTCATCCGGGCCCTCCCCGGCATCCCCGCCCTCCGGCGGGCCGTTGCCCATACCCTACACGGCGGAAGAAGTCGGCAGGACGTTCGCGGATCTCCTCGCCACCTTTGATTTCGCCACGGAACTCCATGAACTGGGCATAGGGAAACTGAACATCGCCAAACGCGCCAAGGCGAAAAAGCTCCTGACCGCCGTCAGCATCGTCCTGTGGCACGTCGCCCTGGAAAAATCCTTCCCCCACGATGCCGACGCCTTTTTCTCCCATTTCATCGCCACCTACCCCCGGCTCAAGGGCGAGGGGCGAAGCGCGCGGAAAATGCGCGACCTCGTCGCGCGGTACGACGCGTTGGCAGCCGAAAAAAAAGACGCGGACTTCACCGTGATCGCGGATACCCTCGTCAGCGCCCTGCACATCCAGGAAGCGGACAGGCGGCGGCAGCAACTCAAGCTGTCATTGCGCGTCCGCTCCGTGTACGAGCTTATTTTCGAAAAGCTGATCTGACTTACGGCGCGAGCGCCGCGACCTCCCGCTGCCTGCCGATGACCAGAAGCTTGTCGCCCTTGGCGAAGGGCTTCCTGGGATCGGGCACGAAACGATATTCCGCTTCCCCCGCCCCCTGGACGGCGGCTATGAGTATTCCGTGCTTGTCGCGCAGGTTGAGGTCCACAAGCGTTTTGCCCTCCCAGGCATCCACCGTCAGTTCCTGCACCAGAATCCCGCGCCCTATGGGCAGCAGGTCCAGCATACCGGGGCTGTGCAGCCGGTACGCGGTCAACGTGGCCACGTCCGCTTCCGGCTGGACCACTTTTTTTACCCCCAGCCGTTGCAGCACTTTCACGTGAGCCGGGCCGAGAGCCTTGACGATGATATCCCCGACGCCGAGTTCCTGGACGTTCAAGGTCGCCAGAATCGACGTTTCCATGGATGCCCCCACGGACACAGCCACCGCGTCGAGATCCTGAAAACGCAGCTGCGTCAAGGCCGACTTATCCGTGGCGTTGGCTTCGTAAACCTGTGACAGGGTCTCCCTCGCGGCCCGCACCTTTTCCGGGTCGACATCCACCCCGATGACCTTGTGCCCGAGTTCCGCGAGGGTCGAGCCAAAACGCAGCCCGAACTTGCCAAGCCCGACAATCCCGACTTCCAGTTTCGTATGCATGACTCCCTCTTTTGCCGGCCGATTGCAGGTTAGCCCACGGGCATGGTTTCCTCGGGATAGCGGTAGGCCGGTTCCGTCTGGAATTGCTGGATGGTGGTTATCAGCCAGACGGGGCCGAGCTTGCCGACGAACATCACCGCGCACAGGATGCATTTCCCCGCGTCCGACAAGTGCGGGGTCAAATTGATGGAAAGCCCCACCGTGCCGAAGGCGGAGACGACCTCGAAAAAGATGTCCATGAACCGCACGGGGGAAGCCCCGTAATGCGCGCCGCCGTTTTCGGTCAACATCAGGGCGAAGGTCGCGAACACAACGGTAAGCACCGCCCAGCCGAAAAGGAGCATGGCCTTGTTGCAAATCCGGGGCGCCATGGCCCGCCCGGCCACGACAACCTGCCCATGCCCCCGGAGCTGCGCGACGAGGTTGCTCCAAAGTATCCTGAAGGTGGTTGTTTTTATGCCCCCGGCGCTGGAACCGGGCGAACCGCCGATAAACATCAGCACGATGGTGGCGAGCAGCGTGGCGTCGGTCAAATGGGCCATGTCCACGGTTGCGAACCCGGCCGTGCGGCTCGTCACCGATTGAAAGAGCGCCGTCAGCGCGCGTTCGGAAAAAGAATCCCCCTTCCAGACCGTGTTGCCCGCCTCCAGAAAAAAAACGACGGCGGTCCCGGAAACAAGCAGAAAGGCCGTGGTCTTGAGCACCACCCTGCTGTAGTAATGCAACCGGACAGGCGAAGCTTTTTCCGCGTCCGCTTCCGTCGGAAAAGGACCCCGCCGCCGCAGGCAAAAACGCGTGACCTTGGCCCCCAAAACCCGGAATACGTCCTCGATGACGAAATACCCCAATCCCCCGAAGACGCTCAGGCGCGTGATGCCCCCCGGGACGCCCCCGTCTC
>JAJBSY010000304.1 GCA_020861205.1 Deltaproteobacteria bacterium
GCGCAGCCCGGACGATATATTGAGCGCGGCCCTGGGCGATCTCAAGGGCAAGGCGTCCGATCCGGACAGCCCCGACCCCGATGGCGACGGCCCCGGGGGATCCGGGGGCGACGGCTTCGGCATCGTGGGGTCCTACATGCAGTCTCTCGTCTCGCGCATAAAGCCCAACTGGGAATACGCGGGCCGGGCCGACCGCCGGAATCCCACGGCCACGGTCGGCATATCCATAGGCCGGGACGGGACCATCCTGGAAGTGGAGCTGGTCCAATCCTCCGGAGACGCGGCATTTGACGGGTCCGTTTTGAAAGCGGTGCGCGATACCGGGCGGGTGGAGCCGCCGCCGACGCCGGATCTGATGAAGGTCCGGGTCCCGTTCGCCTACGAGGCCATCCGGCGCTAGCCCGGTTTGGTCTCCGTTCCGTGCGGGCAAAGGAGCCGGGATGCTGCGAAACATTCTGTGGATCAGCGCGGGCGCGAGTATCGGCGCGGTGTCGCGCTGGCTTCTCGGGTTGGCCTTCAATGCGGCGGTGCCTCTGTTGCCGCTGGGAACGCTTCTCGCCAACCTGGCCGGAGGGTACATCATGGGCATCATGCTGGGCGTGGTCGCCTTTTGCCCCCAGTTTCCCCCGGCGGCGAAACTGTTCATCATCACGGGATTTCTCGGCGCGCTGACGACGTTTTCATCCTTTTCCGGGGAAGTTGTGCTGCTCCTTCAGGAACGCCACATCCTCGCGGCCACGGCGCTCGTGGCGCTGCACGTGCTCGGTTCCCTGGCGATGACCGGGTTGGGCGTCGTGACGGCAATGCTTGTGTCCCGGCTTGGATGACCCCGGCGAAAGCTCGTTGGGAAAACGGCCAAGGGCCTTGCTTCCCCAGCAGTTCACGCGGGCGTCAGTCCACCGGGGCAGCATAGGGATCGAAACGGCACGCGGCGAGATCGATCCGGCCTTGGGGCGTGAAGGTGACGCCTTCCTCTTCGAGAATGCGCCGGTGGTTTTCGGGGCCGCCGAAATGCCCGCCGGGGGAGAGGTCCCCGTTCCGGTTGACCACCCTGTGGCAGGGCAGGTTTTCACCCACCGGCGAGGAGTGCATGGCGTAGCCCACATAGCGGGCGGAACAGACGTTGTGCAGCACGTCCGCGATCTGCCCGTAAGTCATAACCTTTCCCGGCGGGATACGGGCGACGATGGCGTGGACCTGTTCGAAAAAACCGGGTTTTGCGGCATCCCGGGCGTTGCCGGTCCGTTTGGCGTTTGCGCTTCGCATGGTCCGGTGATAGCACAGGGACGCCCGGGACAAAAGCCTTCCGGGCGGAAAACAGGGAGAGGGTATGCGAGAGAGCGCCATTCGTTTCGTCCGTCCGGGCGACCGGCGGGATGCCGCCGCGATACTCGGCATTTACGCGCCTTTTGTGCGGGATACGACGGTATCGTTCGAATACTCGGTTCCCACGCTGGAGGATTTCATGAGCCGGATACAAGGGATAGCGTCCGTCTATCCCTATGTCGTTCGCGAGCGGGAAGGGGAAATTCTGGCCTATGCCTATGCGTCCCGGCATCTGGAACGCGCCGCTTACGGCTGGGACGTGCAGACCTCCGTCTACGCCGCGCCGGAGGCCAGGGGAACGGGCGAGGCCGGCTCGCTGTACGCCGCCCTGTTCGATTTGCTTGCCGGGCTGGGGTACGTCAACGCGTATGCGATCATAACCCTTCCCAACCCCGTGAGCGTGCGGTTTCATGAAAAATCCGGTTTTGTCGCCGCGGGCGTGCACCATAATTCCGGCTACAAAGCCGGAGCGTGGCACGACGTGGCCTGGATGGAAAAAAGGCTGATCTCCCATGCCGGCAGGCCCGAACCGCCGCTCCCGGTCGGCTCGCTTTCGACGGCTTTCTGCCGGGAGGTATTTGCCCGCTACGAGCATATGCCCGAAGGCGAAGCAAAGAAGGGTAATGCCTCACGGTGACTTCAGGCAGGGAAGGCGCGTTCGCCGCGCGTTATCAGGAATCCATAAGCTTCGCGCGGGACGCCTTGCGTGGTATCAAGCACAACGAGGCACAATAAAAAAGGTTGACTCGGGCACGAGGTCTTTGCTAATAAATAAACCGTCCGGTATCCAACGGACGGAAACACGTATGCAAACGATCAATCGCGCCATATCCATCCTGCTACTAGCCGAGCGGTCCGGGGCAACCCCGAGCCATCTCGCGCGGTAGTCTGCTTTTTTCCATACCGCGTCAGCGGCCCGGCGTAGTCCACCAGACTCCCGGGCCGCTTTTTTTATTGTCCTCGCGCCGCTGCGGGGCTTTTTCACATCATATGTAACGGATGTCCGGGGCTCGCCCCGAGACCCCAAAAAAATGGAGAAAACCATGTCCGCATCGAAAATAGGCTCCCGCGTCCGCAAATTCCGCGAAGCGAAGGAAATGTCCCGCGAACAACTGGCCGATACGGCCGGTCTCGATCCCGAATTCATCCGCGTCCTGGAAGAGGAAAGCGTCTATCCCACCATCGGGCCCCTGCAGAAGATCGCCCACGCCATGCAGATCCGGCTCGGCACGTTCATGGACGACGTGAACTGCAAGGATCCCATCATCGTGAACAAGAACAAGCGCGAGGCGGATCTGGTCATGCACCACTCCCTCGGGCGGATGCCGTCCTACAAGTATTACTCGCTGGGCAAGGGCAAAACCGACCGCAACATGGAGCCGTTCTTCATCGAGGTCATGCCCGAGCGGGAAGAGGACATTAAGCTCTCCAGCCACCAGGGCGAGGAGTTCATCATCGTGCACAAGGGCAAGCTCCTGGTCCTGTACGGGAACGAGCGTAGCG
This sequence comes from Deltaproteobacteria bacterium, assembly GCA_020861205.1. Classification (GTDB taxonomy): domain Bacteria; phylum Desulfobacterota; class Desulfovibrionia; order Desulfovibrionales; family Desulfovibrionaceae; genus FLUQ01. The sequence continues at coordinate 2,830 of JAJBSY010000304.1, forward strand.
TGCTGGAACCGGGCGACACGGTGTATTACAATTCCATCGTGCCCCATTATGTAGGCGCATACGGGGAAGAGCCCTGCGCCATTTACGCCACGTTCTACCATCCCGCGTGACGGGTCAACATTCCAGACCATCCGGAGACAGCCGTGTATATCGAACCGTTCGTGTTGCGTGAAAAGACTTTGGGCCAAATACTCGACGAGGCCGTCGAAAGAGCCCCGGACAACGACGCCGTCGTTTATGTGGACCGGGATTACCGGCTCACCTGGCGGGAATTCGGCGGCGAGGTGGATACCATCGCCAAGGGGCTCATGGCCCTGGGGGTTCAGAAGGGTGAAAAGGTCGCCATCTGGGCGCCCAACGTCCCGTTCTGGGTGGGGCTCATGTTCGCCTGCGCCCGTATCGGCGCGATCCTGCTGACCGTGAACACTAGCTACCGCGAGAGCGAGGTGGAATACCTCCTTTCGCACTCCGAGTGCGAGAACCTGGTTGTGGTGGACGGAATGCGCGACCACGATTACTTGCAGACCATCCATAAAATTCTGCCCGAACTGCGTACCCAGCCGCGCGGCGAAATGCGTTCGCCCAAACTGCCGCACCTGCGGCGCGTGATTTTCCTGGGCGTGGAAAAACACCGGGGCATGTATTCCATCCCGGAAGTCAAAAGCCTTTCGGTCATGGTTTCGGAAAAGGAATACGCGGAGCGGAAAGCCTCGGTTTCTCCCCATGACGTCGTGAACATGCAGTACACCTCCGGCACCACGGGATTTCCCAAGGGCGTCATGCTTTCCCACGTGAACATCGGCAACTGCGGCTACTGGGTCGGATACCACCAGGGTTTTTCACCGGCCGACAGGATCTGCGTGCCCGTGCCCCTGTTCCATTGCTTCGGCTGCGTGCTCGCGGTCATGGCGGCCGTGAACTGGAGCTCCGCCCTCGTCGTCCTGGAGACCTTCAACCCCGTCCAGGTGCTGACCTCCATCGAAACGGAGCGCTGCACGGCCCTGTACGGCGTGCCCACCATGTTCATCGCGGTCATGGACCACAAAATTTTCGACCGGATCGACTGCTCCTCGCTCCGGACCGGGATCATGGCCGGTTCCGTCTGCCCCGAGCCCTTGATGCGGCGGGCCTTTGACAAGATGAACCTGACGGAGATCACCAGCGTGTACGGCCTGACCGAAAGTTCCCCGGGCATGACCCAGACCCACCGCGACGAGCCGTTCGTCCGCCGGGTCACCACGGTGGGCCGCGCCATGCCGGGCGTCGAGGTCATCATAGCGGACCCGGAAACCGGCCTGGAGGTGCCGAGGGGGGAAGTGGGCGAAGTGCGCTGCCGCGGCTACAACGTCATGAAGGGATATTACAACATGCCCGAGGAAACGGCCAAAACGATCACCCCGGAAGGCTGGCTCTGCTCCGGCGACCTCGGCACCATGGACGAGGAGGGGTACGTGGTCATCACCGGCCGCATCAAGGACATGATTATCCGGGGCGGGGAAAACATCTACCCGCGCGAAATCGAGGAATTCCTCGCGGGCATGGAAGGCGTGCAGGACGTGCAGGTCGTGGCCGTGCCCAGCCGCAAGTACGGGGAAGAAGTCGGCGCCTTCATCATCCCGCAGCCGGGCGTGGAAATCCTGCCCGAGGACGTGCGCGATTATTGCCGGGGCAAGATCGCCTGGCACAAGGTTCCCCGGTACGTGCACATGATGCGGGAGTATCCCCTGACCGGCAGCGGCAAGATCCAGAAATTCCGGTTGCGTGAAATGGCGGGGGAACTTTTCCCCGAGGCCATGGCCGAGAAGGAGGATTTCCAAAAGGCCGTTTGAGGTCCGCCACCCTTCGCGCACCGTTCGTCCAATGTTCGCCCAATGTTCGCGAGGACGGCCCACCGGAAACCCCGCGGGCCGTCCTTTCGGTTGTTCTGCCGGATATTCAGCGTTTCCCTTTCGTCCGCGCGTCGACCGCCCGTTTGACGGCCGCGAGATAGGCGCGGCGGTCCTCGTGCTGCTTGGCCGTACCCACCGCGCTATCCCAGGCGCTCAGCATGACGACGACCAGGTTCCGCGCGGGGTCCACGTGGATCAACTGCCCGAAGATGCCGCTGGCCTGGTAGGCGCCGTTCTCCCGCACCCACATCTGGTAGCCGTAAGGCCGTTTCCGGTTCCGGGACGGCCTGCTCGCCGTCGCGGTTTCGCGCATCCAGCCGGAGGGCAGTATAGCTTCGCCGCCGATCTTCCCGTCCTCGAGCATGAAGCGCCCGATCCGGGCGTAATCCCGCAAGGTCGCGCTGAAACAGCAGCCGCTGACTTCCGCGCCGGACCTGTCCGTGATCCACACGGCATCGCGTTCCATGCCCAGTCTCGACCAGATTTTTTCAGCCATATACACGGCCAGGTTCTTGCCGGTGGCGCGGCGGACGAGATGCCCGATGATCCCCGCCTCGCCGGTGCTGTATGTGAAAACGGTCCCGGGAGGGGCCTTGCGGGGCCGGGAGGCCATGTAGGCGAGGAAGTTCCGTTCCGTACCGCTGGCGAGGTCGGCGAGCTTCGCGACGTCGGATTTGGCGTCGCGGTAGTTTTCGTTCCAGGCGACTCCCGAGGTCATGGTCAGAAGCTGGCGTATGGTGACAGGCGCATAGGCTCCGCGCGCAAGTTCCGGGAGATAGTCGGCGACGCGGTCGTCCAGGCTTTTTATGCGGCCGTCCGCAATGGCCGCGCCGACGAGCAGGCCGGTCAGGGATTTCGCCATGGAGAAGGAGGTCCAGCGTTTGCCGGGACCGAACCCGCCGCGATAGCGTTCCTGGACGACAACACCGTCGTGCAGGACGAGCAGACCGTAGACGCCGTTCTTGCGCATGAACCCGGTTGTCACGTCTTCCAGGGCGAGAGCCTTGCCGTGTTGCATGGGGCTGGCGGCCGAACCGCCTTTCGAGACGGTGTTGGCCGACCAGAGGCTTTCCATGTTCTGATATCCGCAGAGTTTTTCCGGGGTATTCCAGAACAGGATGGCCTGAGGTTTGATGTCGAGGGTTTGCCAGCATGGAGCGGCGGCGACGGTATCGGCCAAGCAGAGTGTCACGGCCAGAGCCGCAAGCGCGCGTTTTACAAACAAGGGCATGGAAACTCCTCTGGCGGGAACCCGCCTTCACGGCCGGATCCTCCGTGACGGTATTTCGTACTCCACGGCGCGCGACGGCTTTTCATGGGCGGAGCCGCCGAGTCCCAACCGGCGGGCTGAGCGGCGCAACGAGATGCCCGCCAGGGCGAAGATAAGGCAGGGGCCCCAGACCCAGCGCAGTTCGGACAGGATGACCCGCCTACCCCAATCGGAGAGAAACGCTGCGGGGCTGAAGGGGGAAACGACGATGGGCCGCCATGGAAGGAAATGCCGCGCTTTGTCAAAAGGCCAGAAAAAGGCCACGCCCAGGCCGCCGGACGTTGCGGCGTCGAGCGC
>JAJBSY010000110.1 GCA_020861205.1 Deltaproteobacteria bacterium
GGCCCGCACGCTCCACGCCCGGGAAGAACTGATCCGCGCGGCCTTTCGCGATGAGTTCGAGGCGTTCTGCGATGCCGTCTACGGCGACAAACGCCAAATTCTGTTTTTAAACGCGGCCGCGTCCTTGGCGCAAGGCGGCAAAACAGCCGAAGCGCGCGTCGCGCTAAACAGGGCGATGCGCATCGCGCCGCACGACCCCGAAGTCGCGGCCGCGGTTCACAATCTGGATCGCCTTCCCGGCCAAGCTCCCGAAAGCCGTGGAGCGCACCAAAAAATCGGCGCCTGACGGAATACACCCGTTTTCGAAAATCGCAACGCCGTGGTTTTCGCGAGGGCCTGCTTCGCGGCTCCGGCGGAAACCCGGCCCCCGACGCGCGCTTCTACAATCCCGGCGTGAACAGGTATTGGCCCTCGTTTTCGGCTTTCGCCACCCTGCCCAGAGCAGGGAAAGGCAAATGCGCTCCGGCCACCGGAATCTTTTCAGCCGCGGCCGTCGCCATTACCTCCCGCCGCGTGTTGACGGCTTCCTCCATATCCATGTCATAGACCGCGCAAATGCCGGGGTTGGGGAACTGCAACGCCGCCCCGTGCACCAGGTCGCCCCAGAAGAGCAGGCGCTCGTCGTTGGAAACAAGGGAAAACAGCGTGTGCCCGGGTGTGTGGCCCGTGGCGGCTTTGGCCGTTATGCCGGGAAAAAGGATGGCGTCGAATGCGAAGACTTTCAACCTCCCGCCATAGGCCCGTTGCACCTCTTTGACCATTGCCGCGTTCCGTTCCAGGTCCGGTTGGGCGCGTAGCGTTTCCGCATCGCTCCAAAACGCGAGCTCTTTCTCGTTGACGAAAACGGTAGCCTTGGGAAACGCCGCCCGTCCTTCGCGCACAAGGCCGCCGATATGATCGCCATGCATGTGCGTAAGCAGCACGGCGTCGATGGCGTCAGGCTCAAGGCCGAGTTCTTGCAGCAGATCCGGCAGCGCGCTTTCGCGTTCCGGCCGGCCTAGGCCGAACCCGGTGTCCACGAGGATGTTTTTCCCGCCGTCCTGGATAAGAAAAACGGTCGTCCCGCCGGGGACGCTCTCCGAAGCGGCAAGGATTTCCATATCCTTCTCACTGGCGCCGCGGAAAAGATCAACCGGCATTTCGCCCGGCATATCCTGAAGCGCCGTCACGCGCGCCTTGCCGATAACGAACGGTTCCGGCCCTGGCGCGGCCAGCGCCTCACTCCGCCCGATCGAAACAAAAAGACCGCCGAACAACAAACAGGTTGCAAGAAACTTTCCCATGCGTCCTCCGGGAGAAAAAGAACATCGCGACCGCGATTGCCCTTGTATGGTATTCAGGATACTATGCGCCGCTCACAATGCAATGATGTTTTCCCAGAGCCGCCCCTTTTTCGGGCAAAAACGGCTTCCGCACGGCCGGCATGATGCCGGGCGGCACCCCGGAAGCTTGGCGAAAAATGGATGATATAGCCCATAAAGTTGTTGCCATGCACAATACTTCTCCCACCCCTAAAACCGTTCTGCATGTCGGATGCGGGCCGCGCGCTCCCGGCAAACTGCACGAAACCTTTTGCGGCCCGGATTGGCGCGAAGTCCGCCTGGACATAAACCCGGCCGTCAACCCCGACATCGTCGCGTCCATAACCGATATGCGGGATGTTCCGGACGCGTCCTACGAGGGTCTGTATTCTTCCCACAACCTCGAGCATCTGCACCCGCACGAGGTCCCCCTCGCACTGGCCGAGTTCAAACGGGTACTCAAACCTTACGGGTTCGCCCTCGTTACCGTGCCCGACCTGCGGCAGGTAGCGCGTTTCATCGCGGAGGACAAGGCCGAGGAGACCATTCTCATGACAAACAAAGGGGCCATAACCCCCCTGGACGTCCTTTTCGGTTTTCGCCCTTTCCTGGCCAACGGCAACCTGTACATGGCCCACAACTTCGGCTTCACCGCCACGACGCTCCGCGCGGCGCTCCTGAACGCCGGTTTCGCCGATGTCGCCGTGGAGCCGGATACCGAATTCAACCTCTGGGCCACGGCGTCGCCGTCCGCGATGCCCGGAACCGGGAGGCCGTCATGAGCGGACAAAAACCGTTCGTCACCATTACCCCCTTGGGCGGTCTCGGCGAGATCGGCCTCAACTGCACCACGCTGACGACGCCGGAAGGCATGGTGATGATCGACTGCGGCCTGATGTTCCCCAGCGACTACCACCTGGGGGTGGATATCATCATCCCCCGGTTCGACCATGCGCTTGAGAACAAGGACGAGCTCAAAGGAGTGGTGATAACGCACGGCCACGAGGACCACATCGGCGCTTTGCCCTGGCTTCTTTCCGAGGTCACGGTGCCCGTCTACGCGTCGCCTTTCGCGCTGGCACTTATCGAACACAAGCTCAAGGAGCACAACCTCGCCGACAAGGTTCCCCTGGTCCCTGTCCTCCCCGGCGAGCCCGTTACCCTGGCCGGGTGCGTGTTTCATTTTCTCCCGGTCTGCCACTCGATCATCGACGGGTACGGCATCGGCATCGAAACGCCGGTCGGCAGGATCATCCACACGGGCGACTTCAAGCTGGACCCCGATCCCCTGAACGGCCCCGGAACGGACCTGGAAATGTTCCGCGCCTTCGCCGGGGAACCGGGCGCCCGGCTTCTGCTGTCCGATTCCACCAACGTGGAAAACGAGGGCCATTCGCTGTCCGAGCGTGAGGTTTTCGCCTCGCTGCACCGATTTTTCACGGACAGCAAGGGCCGCATCGTGGTCACGCTGTTTTCCAGCCATATCCAGCGCATCCAGGAAGTGTTCGACTGCGCCAAGGAAACCGGGCGCAGCGTGGTGGTCAACGGCCGCAGCCTGGTCAACAACATCGAAATGGCGCGCGAACTGGGCCGCCTGACGCCTCCCCCGGGCCTGTATCTCGACCCCGCTGCCATGCCGAACCTGCCGGACGACGAGGTCGTCCTGCTGGTCACCGGTTCCCAGGGCGAGCCGCTTTCCGCCCTTTCGCGCATCGTGCGCGGAGACCACAAGCATCTTTCCATCCATGCCGGGGATACGGTCATCATGTCGTCGCGCCTCATACCCGGCAACGCCATCGCGGTGACGCGGCTCATCAACGAATTGTACCGGCGCGGCGCGGAAGTGTACTACGAATCCGTCCGGGCAATCCACGCTTCCGGCCACGCCCACAAAGACGAGCTCACGGCCATGCTCGAAGCCGTGCGGCCGGAATATTTCATACCGGTCCACGGTGAATACCGGCACCTGGTCAAACACCGCAGGCTCGCCGTTTCCCAAGGCGTGGCGCCCCAGAAGGCTTTGCTCATCGAAGACGGCCAGCCCGTCACCCTGACCCCGGATTCCATGCGCCTCGAGGAGCCCATTGAAGCGGAATCCATCCTGGTTGACGGCAAAGGCGTGGGAGACGTCGGCCAGATCGTGCTGAAGGAACGCCACCTGCTGGGCGACGAAGGCATCGTCATCGCCACGCTGGTGCTGGACAAGAAAACCCTCGATATCCTGCACGGTCCGGAAGTATTGTCAAAAGGCTTCGTTTTCGAGCAACAGTTCAACCACGTTCTCGAGGACGCCCGTTGCATCATCCTGGACGTCCTGGACGAAACGGGCCCGGACGACATCGACGGCCTTCAGGACAAAATGCGATCCGCCCTGCGCCGTTTTTTCCGCAAGGTGATGGGGCGCGATCCCGTTGTCATCCCCGTCGTCACCATCGTCTGACTCCTCTCATCCCAACCGCCAAGGAGCACACATGCACAAGGACATGCGCCGCAAAGACAAACTTCTCAGTGATGCCGAATCCCGGGCGATCCTGGAAAAAGGCGAATACGGCGTTCTCGCCACCGTAACCCCGGAAGGAGAACCGTACGGGGTTCCCATATCTTACGTGCTCATGGACAACGCGCTGTACATCCACTGCGCCATGGAAGGGGAAAAGATCGACAACATCCGGGCCAACCCGGCGGTCAGCTTCACGGTTGTGGGGTTCACGGAGCCGGTCGGCGGGCAGCCCGGCCTGACCACCTATTTCGAGAGCTGCATCGTTTTCGGCAGAGCCCGCGAGGTCACGGACGCCAGGGAAAAGGCGGATTCCCTCATGGCGCTGACCATGAAATATCTTCCGGAATACAGGGCGCTGTACGACGTCGAAATCAAGAAGGAAAAAATCACCCGGGTCTTTGCCATATCGCTCGACAAGGTCACCGGAAAGGCAAAGAAAAAACCCGTCTGAGCGGTTACGGAAAGCTTTCCGGAAATGGAACGGGGCGCGAATGGTACCCGGCAATCAGTCGCTTGCACCGTTTCCCCGCGCCAGACCGGCGTTTACCGTTTCGGCATACCGGCGGATATTGGCGTTCCATTCGGTCGCCAGCATCTGGTAGATGTTGCGGGGCAGCAGGCGGAGGGTTTTCTCGCACTGACGGCGAACCCGGCGGCGGGCGAGATAGTAGGCGCCTCCGCCGGCAAGCACGGCGGTAAAAAGAGCCAGGTGCGGCGAGCGGATAAGGCCGAAGACGATCGCAAACCCGGCAAGGCCGCCGATAATCGCCTGCGTGGACGGCGTGGCGATGACCCGGATAAAGGGCAGGCCCTCCCTGGTGAACAGCTCTTTTTCGGGCAGGGAAAACGCACCGTCGGCTGCGGCCAGAACGGTTCGGCAATGCGCCTCGCCCATTCCATTTTTTTGCATAAACGCAAGAGCGTCCGATGCGAGCGCGGCCTTGGCCGCCTGGAACGCGGCCGTGGATTCCGTAAAAAACTCGCGGAGAATTTCGGCGGCGACCTCTTTCGGGTCCAGCGATTGGCCTATCTTGCAGAATCCCGCCTCAAAAGCCCCCCTGCCGATACGCATGAACAACGGGCCCGGGCTGCTCATTCCCGCTTCCAGGGCGTTCACCGCGGTATCGTGCAGCGCGCGCATACGTCCCTTGTCCACGGAAATATCGAGGCCGATGCTGCCGGAAGCGCGGCGCATGGCGTTATCCACGCGCTCGTCGAGGATGGACATGTCCAGGTCCGGTTTCCACGCGTTTTCAGGAGCGTCTGGCATATAGAAATCCTCCCCCTGTGGTGATCGGGGGAGCATACAAAAAAATAATCCGGCGATAAAGCGTTTCCATGCGTTGCGTCAATCCGTGCGAACTTTTTTACTTGCAAGAACCGGAAAACAGGCTTATATAACTGCGCTTTCAAAAAACAAGCACACCCGCAGGCATAGGGTCCGGGGTGCCGGGCGGACTGCCGCCCGGTTGAAGGACCTGCCGGGGTGGAAGCACAACCCGGGAGTTTTCGTATGGCTTATGTTTCCATGAAGCAGATGCTGGAAACCGGCGTCCATTTCGGCCACCAGACCCGTCGCTGGAATCCCAAAATGCGCCCCTACATCTTCGGCGCGCGTAACGGCATCCACATTATCGACCTGCAACAGACCGTCAAACTTTACCGCGTGGCCCACGACAAGGTCGTGGACACGGTTTCCAAGGGCGGCAAGGTCATTTTCATCGGCACAAAGCGCCAGGCCCAGGAAGCCGTGGCTTCCGAAGCCTCCAAGGCCGGCCAGTACTATGTGACCAACCGCTGGATGGGCGGCACCCTTACGAACTTCCAGCCGATCCAGAAAAGCATCGACCGGATGAAGAAACTGGAAGGCATGTTCGAAGACGGGACCATCAACAAGTACCAGAAAAAAGAAATTCTTTCGCTGCAGCGCGAACTGGACAAGCTCCGTCTGGTTCTCGGCGGCATCCGCGACATGGAACGCCTGCCGCAGCTGGCCTTCATCATCGACCCGCACCGCGAGGATATCGCGGTGAGCGAATGCCGCAAACTCGGCATCCCCATCGTGGCCGTGACCGACACCAACTGCGACCCGGACGTCATCGACTACATCATCCCCGGCAACGATGACGCCATCCGGGCCATCAAGCTCTTCGTCGGCCATATCGCGGAAGCGTGCCGCGAAGGTGACGCCATGCGTAAGGACAGTTCCGCCGAAGTTGAAGCGGCCATGGCCGAAGCTCCGGCTAACGAAGCCGCTCCGGAAGCGTCTGCCGCCGAGGCCGTTCCCCCCCAGGAAGCGCCTGTGGCCGAAACCGTGGAAGAAGCCAAAGAAGAAGTCGCCGCACAGGAGGAAAACTAATGGCTGAAATTACCGCCGCCATGGTCAAAGAGCTGCGCGACCGCACGGCCGCAGGCATGATGGACTGCAAAAACGCACTCAAGG
>JAJBSY010000119.1 GCA_020861205.1 Deltaproteobacteria bacterium
GTATGATCGCCACGACCTCCGCCCAGCCGTCCTCCGCCATGCGCCGGATCGCTCCCGCGACCTGGTCCGGCGCTTCGTTTCCCTGCACCAGGGCAGGGTAGATGCGAACTTCGCCGCCCATGCCGCGTGATTCGCCGATGCGCAGGAAATCCCGGATCGCCGCGCCGGTAAGGGCGGTGACCACCGCGACCCTTGCGGGATTGACGGGCAAAGGCCGTTTTCTGGCCGCGTCGAAATAGCCCTTGGCCAGAAGCTCGGCCTTGATGCGCTCGAATTCGAGCTGCAACCGCCCGATTCCGGCGTCCTGGGCTATTTCGACGACAAGCTGATAGGAACCGCGCGGCGGATACACCGTGAGCTTGCCAGCGCAGATGACGTCCTGCCCGTTTTCAAGGCTCAGGGCGAGGCTGGGCCGGGGTCCGTCCTCGAAAACCTCGCCCGTGAGCGGGTCAAAGGCTTCGGCATCTTTCTGATTGCCCTTGAACCACACGGCGTTCAGGAGAGCTTCGTCATCCTTGAGGCTGAAATAAAGGTGCCCGGACGACGGGCGTGAACAATTGGAAACCTGCCCCCGGACCCAGACGAAGGGGAACGTTCCCTCCAATTGGCCTTTCACGGCCCGGGTAAGCTCGCCCACGGTGAGAACGGCATCGGACATGATCGCTATTCGGGCTCCCCGGCAGGCGCCGCGGGCGGGCCGTTTCGCAACCACCCGGCAATTTCGGCCTCGGCTTTTTTTCGTTGCTCGACCGTCAGCACGCGTTCGGCGTTTTCCAGCCAATACGGAATCGTTCCGCCTTCAGGCTTTGCCGTGGCATTGGCGAGGGCCGACAGCTCATGGGCGAGCCTGAGCCAGAGATAGGCCATGTACGCATCCGGCTGAACCGTTCCCACGCCGTCCCGGTAAAGAAGCCCCATGGCGTAGACGGCGGGAGGGTATCCGTGAACGACGGCCTGGTGCGTCCAGTACAGGGCCTTGGGACCGTTCAGCATCCCGAGATCGTTTGCCGCGTGCAGCTTGCCCAGGCCGAGCATGGCCGGGGCATGGCCGTCCTTTATCGCCCGTCGGAACCAGGCGGAAGCCAGCTTACCGTCCCTGTGCACGCCGTCGCCGTCCATGTACATGGTCGCGAGGGCGGTGCGGGCGTTGTTGTTTCCTTTTTCCGCGGCCCGGGCATAGAGATCGCGGGCTTTGACCTTGTCCCGCATGACCCCGTCGCCGACTTTGTAAATGGCCGCCAACGTGACCATGGCGGCCGTGTTGCCCGCGTCCGAGGCCTTGTTCATCCAGGTGACGGCTTTTCCTATGTCCTTGGTGACGCCGACGGCATACTGATGGATGTAGCCGAGGAGAAAAGCGGCGTCCGCGTTGCCCTGGGCGGCGCTTTTCTCCAGCCACTCCACGGCTTCCGCGCCTTCCTTGACCGGTCCGAATTGCGGCGGTATGGGCCGCACGAGAGCGAGGCCCAATTCGTATTGCGCCGTCGGATCGCCTTCTTCGGCAGCCTTGCGCAGGGCCAGTTCCTCAGGGGACCGTTCCACGGCCGGTGGCGGTCCGTCCGCCGCATACGCGCGGAAGCCGGTAACCGGGAACAGGCAGGCGAGAGCCAGGACCAGGCAAAGGGCCGGGATGTTCCGTATCATGGCCGTTCCCGCATGTTCCAGCCGGCGTAGACGGAGTCTTTCCACTAGGCGAAAGATTCGGCGAATCCGTCAAGGGGCAGCTCTGTTTTTTCGTTCGTCCTGCGGTCCTTGGCTTCCACGACCCCGCGCGCGAGCCCCTTGCCGCCGATGACAAGCTGCATGGGAATGCCGATGAGGTCCGCGTCCTTGAACTTGACGCCCGGCCGTTCGTCGCGGTCGTCCAGCAGGACTTCCAGGCCCTGGGCGTCAAAGAAAGTATACAGTTCGTCGGCCTTGGCGGTAACCGCTTCGTTTTTCGGATCGAGATTGAGAAGGTTCACGTGGAAGGGCGCCACCGGGGGCGGAAACACGATGCCTGCCTCGTCGTTGTTCTGCTCGATGCAGGCCGCGAGCACGCGGGTGATGCCGATACCGTAGCAGCCCATGACGACGAGCTGTTCCTTGCCGTTCTCGTCCAGGTACACGGCATGGAGCGCCTCGGAATACTTGGTGCCGAGCTTGAAGATGTGACCGACCTCGATACCGCGCGGAAATTCCAGCCTGCCGCCGCAGACCGGGCAGGGGTCGCCTTGGGCGATAACGCGTATGTCCGCGTATTCCGTGACGTTGGCGTCGCGGGCGAGGCTGACGTTGATCAGGTGGGTGTCGTTCTTGTTGGCGCCGACGACCCAGCCTTCGGCAAGCGCCAGTTCCCTGTCCGCGATGATCCGGGTAACGGAAAGGTTGACCGGCCCGGCGAAGCCCACCGGGGCGCCCGTCCAGGCGGTTACCTCTTCCGGCGAGGCAAAGGCGATCTCGTCCGCGCGCAGCAGGTTTTTGACCTTGGGAAGGTTCACTTCGCGGTCCCCGCGGACCAGAGCCGCCACGGACGTGCCGTCCACGTTGAGCAGGATGGTCTTGACGACTGCTTCGGGCGCCACCCCGAGAAACGCCGCGACCTCCTCCACGGAATGCTTGCCCGGCGTCGCGACGGCGGCGCGGGCGGGGGGCTCGGCCGCGTTTTTTTCGCCACGCACCGTCACGACGGCGCGCTCCACGTTGGCGGCATAGGAGCAGGCCGTGCAGGAGGCGATGACGTCTTCGCCTGTTTCCGCCAGCACCATGAATTCATGGGAAAAATTGCCGCCGATGGAGCCGGAGTCCGCTTCAACGGGTTTGAACTTGAGCGCTAGGCGCTCGAATATCCTGCGATAGGCGTCGTACATGATGGCGTAGCTTTTTTCCGCCCCGGCGTCGTCCCGGTCAAAGGAATAGGCGTCCTTCATCATGAATTCGCGGCCGCGCATAAGGCCGAAGCGGGGACGGATCTCGTCCCGGAACTTGGTTTGGATCTGGTAGAGCATCAGCGGCAATTGGCGGTAGGATTTGACTTCCTTGCGGATGAGGTCCGTTATGACTTCCTCGTGCGTGGGGCCGAGGCAGTAGTCGCGGTCGTGGCGGTCCTTGAACCGCAGCAGTTCCTTGCCGTAATGCTCCCACCGGCCGGACTCCTCCCACAGGTCGGCGGGCTGCACCGTGGGCATGAGCAGTTCCAGCGTGCCGGAGCGGTTCATCTCTTCACGCACGATGTTCGCGATCTTGTTGATGGACCGAAGGCCTATGGGCAGGTAATTGTATATCCCGCTGGTCAGGCGGCGTATCATGCCCGCCCGGATGAGCAGTTTCTGGCTGACGACCTCGGCGTCCGCCGGGGCTTCTTTCAACGTGGGAACGAAATACTGTGAAAACCGCATGAGATCCTCTTAAAAAAGGGGTTTATCGTTCGTTATGCAGCCGTACCGCACGGCCCGGAAGCGGACCCCGCCTTCACGGCGCCCGCCGGTCGCGGCACGCATCCTCGTGGTTGTGCTCTTCTTTCAGAAAAATCGCAATCTCTTCCATGAAGGCCGCGAGCAGATCCTCGGTCGCGCCGGAAACGGTCCGGATAACCGCGCCTTTGCGGAAAATGGTCCCTTTGCCCGCTCCGCCCGCGATGCCGATATCCGCTTCCGCAGCCTCGCCGGGCCCGTTCACCTCGCACCCCATGACCGCCACGGTGAATACTTGGGGGAACGCGGCGATACGCCGCTCGACGGCTTCCGCCAAGGCGGTCAGGTCTATGCGCGTTCTGCCGCAGGTGGGGCAGGAGATGAGTTCCGGCCCGCGTTTACGCAGGCCGAGGCTGCGCAGGATCATATAGGCGACATCCACTTCGCGCACGGGGTCGTGCGTCAGGGAAACGCGCAGGGTATCGCCCAAGCCCTGGGCGAGCAAAATGCCCAGGCCCACCGAGGACTTGACCGCGCCGGAAAGGAGCGTTCCCGCCTCGGTGATGCCGATATGCAGAGGGTAGTCGCAGCGATCGGCGAGCAACCGGTAGGCCGTGAGGGTATGCGGGACCGAGGAGGATTTGAGGGATATCTTGGTGTTGTAAAAACCGCGCTCTTCCAGAAGCCGGACGTGGGAGAGGGCGCTCTCTACCATGGCTTCCGGGGTGGGGCCGCCGTACTTGGCGAGCAGGTCCTTTTCCACCGAACCGGAATTGACGCCGATCCGGATGCAGATATCCGCGGCCTTGGCCGCTTCGACAACCGCCGCGACCGGTTTTTCTCCTCCGATGTTGCCGGGGTTGATGCGCAGCCCCTCGAACCCGGCGTCCACGGCGGCAAGGGCGAGCGTGTGGTTGAAATGGATGTCCGCGATGAGCGGCACGGGCGAGGCTTTGCGGATGGCGGGAAGGGCCTTGGCCGCAGCCTTGTCCGGAACGGCGAGGCGGACCGCCTCCGCCCCGGCGTCCGCCAGCCGGTCGATCTGCCGGATGGTGGCCTCCGCGTCCGAGGTGCGGGTGTTGGTCATGCTTTGCACGATGACGGGATGCCCGCCGCCTATATGCAAGGATCCGAGCCGGACGGTCCTGGTCTGTCTGCGTGGAATGGTCATGCTTCCCCCGAATGGCGCTCTGGCCCGTTTCGTATACGGCGGTGTAGCGCATTTTCCCGTTTGCGCCAAGCCCGGGTAAATTGTGTTTGCGCGAGGGCGGCTATCCGGTTATAGCCAGAAGTCTATGGGAGGGGAATGTTCCGGGTATCGCTGACCCTCCCGGCTTTCTTGAGGGGTATGCATGTATTTTTTAGAACTCGCGGTTATTGCTGTTATTTTTTATGTTGTAAACAGCAGTTCCAGGAAGAAGGAAATTCGCTCGCTTGGGGAGCAGATCCGCAGCCTGGAAAAAGCCGTCCGGGATTTGGCGGAACGCGCGGGCGAACGGCAGCCCTTGCCCGTGGACGGGGAAGCTGAGGCTTCCGTGCGAACCGGCATTGACGAAGACGGTAACGCTGCGGTTGCAGCCGAGGCGGCCGATGTGGCGGAATTCCCCGGCGAAGGCGTTATCTGTACCGCCTCCGTCGCGGCCATGATCGCTTCCGAAAATGAAATAAAAGTATCCCCCGCGAAATTCAAGGCGGATGAAGCCGCTTCTTTGCTTGAAGCGGCCGAACCCCAGCTGGGGGAAGCGGCGCGGGCTGTCGAAGAAACGTCTTTTTCTTTTTGGGATCCTCCTGTGCACGAGGAAGAGGTGACCGCTTCCGGTGGCTATGACACGGCCTTGGATATGACGGCCACCGAGCCTCCGCCCGCGCCCGCTCCGGTTTCCACTTGGAAATCCCATGAGTATTTCCGCCTTATCATGGGCTTCATTCACGGCGGCAATGTATGGGTTGCCGCCGGCGTCATCATGCTGCTTATCGGCTTCGCCTTCCTTGCCCAGCTCACCACCTTCAGCATCGAGTTCCGCATCGCGCTTGCGGCCGCCACCGGCATGGCCATGGTGGGCCTCGGCCTTTACCTCCGGCTTCGCAGGCGCATGTACGCGCTCATCATGCAGGGCGGCGGCATCGGCATCCTGTACCTGTCGGCTTTCGCTTCCGCCAAATTGACGGATTTACTGCCGGCGGCGGCGGCGCTGGTCATCATGACGGCGCTCATCGTGCCGGCTGTCGCCCTGGCGGTGGTGCAGAACGCGCAGGTGCTCGCGCTGTTCGGTTTTGTGGGCGGCTTTGCCGCGCCGATTCTGCTCTCCGACGGATCCGGCAACTACGTGGCCCTGTTTTCCTGCTACACCCTGTTGAATCTCGGCATTCTCGCCATCTGCCGGTACCGGCTCTGGCGCTGGCTCAATTTCGCCGGGGCTTTCTGCACCTTCGTGGTCATGGGGTATTGGGGGATAACCTCCTATGACGTTACGATGTTCCCCACTACGGAACCGTTCCTGATCGGGTTCGTCCTTATATACATAGTGATAACCTTGGGTTCCGTCCGGCGGTGTGAGTTTTCCTTTAGCGAGCCGCTGGACGCGATTCTCGCCTGCGCCATCCCTTTTGTGGCCGCGCTTTTCCAATGGCGGATCGCCATGGATATCCCGCACGGCCTGAGCATCTCATCCGTTCTCTTCGGCGCTTTTTTCCTTCTGCTGGCGATATGCGTCTGGCGTTTGTGGGGCGAGCAAACGCGCCGTCTTGCGGAATTTTATCTTGCCAACGGCGTTGTTCTGGCGAACCTCGCCGTCCCCCTGGAGCTTTCGGGCAACGTGACCTCCACGGTCTGGGC
>JAJBSY010000342.1:0-988 GCA_020861205.1 Deltaproteobacteria bacterium
CCACCGAGACCCTGGCTCCGGCGTCCTCGAGGAGTTCCAACGCGATCTGCTGGTTGACCGGGTTGTCTTCCACCAGCAGGATCCGCGCCCCCGGAATATGAAACGAGTCGCGCGGCTCATCCCGCCTGGCCGGAGAATATTCGGGAAGCGTATCATCGTTGCCGTGCAGCAGCGTCATGATGGAGTCATACAGGTACGACTTGTTGATCGGCTTGTAGAGCACGCCGGCCGCCCCCGCCTTCACGGCCTGGGCCAGGGTTTCGTCCCGGCCGAAAGCCGTCACGATGATGACCGGCGGAGGATTCTTCAGGCCGAGTTTGTTCCGTAATACGTAGGTCGCCTCAACGCCGTCCATGACAGGCATACGCCAATCCATGAACACCAGGCTGTAGGGACGCGCCTCCTCTTCGGCGCGGATCAGCAGTTGGAAGGCCTCCTCGGCTGAGGACGCCGCATCGCCCGACAGCATGAGGTCGCCAAGCAGCGAAAGAAGAACATCGTTGGCGCTTTGGTTGTCATCCACCACCAGGGCCCGGGTGGCTTGCCCCACGTTCCCTATCTGCGGCGTCTGCTCCTGGGAAACCTGGTGCCCCAGAACGATGGTGAAGGTGAAGGTCGAGCCCTTGCCGTACGTGCTTTCAACCCGGATATCGCCTCCCATGATTTCAAGCAACCGCTTGGTGATGGTCAATCCGAGCCCCGTGCCGCCGAACCGCCGCGTCGTGGAGCCGTCGGCCTGGGTGAAGGCCTGGAACAGCCTCCGCTGCTGCTCCTCGGTAATGCCTATCCCGGTATCGCGCACGACGAACCGCAGCCGCACCTTGTCCCCCAGATTTTCCACCAGGGAACAACTGATGATTATCTCTCCCTTTTCCGTAAACTTTACCGCGTTGTTGGCGAGGTTCGTCAGAATCTGGCTGAGACGCAGGGGATCGCCGATGAGGGTCACGGGAATGTTCTTGTCCACCCGGAAGAGGACTTCCAGTTC
>JAJBSY010000342.1:998-6213 GCA_020861205.1 Deltaproteobacteria bacterium
CGGCCTTCTGGCTGATTATGGCCGCAAGGTTGTCCAGGATGTCCTCGAGGCGGAACGGCGCATGTTCGATATGCAGCTGGCCGGATTCTATTTTGGAAAAATCGAGTATGTCGTTGATGACGCCCAAAAGCGTGTTGGCCGCGACGTAAATTTTGCTGATATAGCTTTGCTGCCGGGAGGAAAGCCTCGTCTTGAAGGCGAGGTACGCCATCCCGATGACCGCGTTCATGGGTGTTCTGATCTCATGGCTCATGTTGGCCAGAAATTCGCTCTTGGCCGAATTGGCCGCGTCGGAAGCGGCGTTGGCCTTCGCCACTTCCCGGTCGCGCGTTTCAAGGCCCGTGGCCATCTCGTCAAACGCCTGGGCCAATCGCCCCATTTCCCCCTGCATGGCGCGCATGTCCGGCCGGACGGAAAAATCTCCTCGGGCAAGCTGGCGGGTAACGGCGAGCAGTTCCGTCACCGGGCCGGTGACAATCCGCCTGCCCGCGAAAAGCATGATGATCCAGGCGGCGAGGCCGGCGAAAACAAGCAGAAGAAGACTCGTGACAAGGTCCCTGTCTCCCTGGGCGTAAACGGCGCGCTCCGGCATGGCGAGGGTCACTATGAGGCAGGGGGCTTCCCCGGGCATCAGGCGCAAGCGCTCGTAGGCGACGATGGACGAGCCGCCGCCACCGTCTTTGACCGAAATCACGCCCCTGTCGTCCTTCTTCGTGGAAGCGGCGTTCCAGACAGCCTTGATCTCGGCGCCCTCCCCGGGGACCGGCGGATCGAGCGTTTCGCCGAAGCGGTCGAAAAGCCTGCGTGCGGCCGTGCCTTTGAAATGCCCGACGGGAGCGGGAAACGTCTCCGCATTGCTGCGTATGCCGCCGAGGATAACGCCCGCCCGCTCGCCGGAAGGCGAAAAAACCGGGTAGGCGAACCGGAGCGCGCGCGGGCCCCCGCCAATATCCGGGGTGTAGGAGCCTATCACGAACCCGTCGGCCGCCATGCCCGCCGCGAACTCCGGCTGGTCGCCGAGGGGAACGCCCTCAGGGACGGAGGTTGCGTCGGCCACCACCCTCCCGGTGGCGTCCGCAAGCAGCAGATTGGAGTAAAAGGGATAGCGTTGGACAAGATCGCGCAGCAGAGCCCCGCTTTTCCGCTTGTCCAGATTTCTGACGTCGTCCAGCTGCGAAATGGTGGCAAGAAGCACGCGGGTGCTTTCCATGCTCATTTCCTTCTGGTTCGCAATGCCCCGCACGGCTTCGAGAAGCCTTTCCCGGGCCATGCGCATGGAGTGGCTCCTGACGTCCAGACCGGAGTAAAGGATACCGCCCAGCGCGGGCAGCAGCGCCAGAAGCACGACCGCGTACAGCGTTTTACGGACGGAACCGACAAGGAACATGGCTCAGTCCCTCCCTTCCCGCGGCGCAAACTGTCCGGCCCGGCGGTCACGGTTGCTCATACGTCTTCCTCCCGGCGACGTCCCCGGCCAGGGCATCAAGGGCCGCGATCATCCCGGCCGCGGCTTCGGCGTCCCCGTCCTGCAACGTGGTCCGGACGATATTCATTCTTCCCTCATGCAGAACGGGCGCAAGTGTTTCCAGGACGGCTTCCAGCCGTTTCCGGGATGCGGCGTCCGACTTGCCGTGCACTTCCCGCAACGCCGCCGCCGCGTCCGCCATAACCGCCGCGTCTTCCGGGCGGGGGGGAATCCATCGGCGGAGGGTGTTGAGAAATTTGTCTATAATGATGGGTTTTCCCGTGTGGTCGTTCATGCCGGCCTCGAAACAGGCGGAAATTTCCGCGACGTCCGAATGGGCCGTCATGGCGATGACGGGCATACGCAGCGGGTGGAACCGCTCCATTTCCCTGAGTTTGCGCGTGGCGGCAAACCCGTCGAGGACGGGCATCTGGAGATCCATGAGCACAAGGTCGAATGTTCCCGAAGCGGTGCCCGCAAGGGTTTCCACGGCGGCTTCGCCGTTGTCCGCAAAGGTGACCCGGATGCCCTCGCCTTCGAGAATCTCGCCGGCAATCTGCTGGTTGACGGCGTTGTCTTCCGCCAACAGGACGGTGAGACCGGCCAGAGACTCTTGCTCCTTCCCGCCCCCGTCCGGCGGGAAGGAAGAGACGGTTCTGTCCGCGCTCAGAAGGTTCATGATGGTGTCGAACACCAAGGATTCGTTGACGGGCTTGGGCAGAAGAGCGTCAATTTCAAGTTCGTTAAGGGAGGCTGGCAGATCCGAACGGCCCGAAGCCGTGGTGAGCACCAGGGGCGGCATCGGGTGGGTGGCCTGCCGCAGCCGGGTGATCCGGCTCGTCATGTCCGCGACAGGAGGCCGCCAGTCCAGGAACACGATGGCGTAGGAGTCGCCGTTTTTTTCTGCGGCGGCAAGGGTTTCCAAAGCGGCGTCCATGTCGGATACGCACTCGACCGTGAACCCGAAAAGAACGAGGACTTCAAGCAAATCCTGGCGCGAGACCTCGCTCGCGTCGATAACGAGCGCCCTTTTCCCCTCGAACAGCCTGTCGGGCTGCCGCAGCTCGCCGGCGGCATAGCCGAACCTGGCCTGCGCCGTGAACAGGACCCCTTCCCCGAAAACGCTGGAGACGTCCACCTCGCCGCGCATCATCCGGAACAGCCGGTTGGCGATGGCGAGACGCAAGCGGATTTTGTCCAGGGTGGTGGGGCCTTCTTCGGTTTCATTCGCGAAAAGTTCCCGCATTTCAGCGAGTTGTCCGGGAGTCAAGCCGACGCCCGCGTCGCGCACGATGAATTGCAACGTGACCTGGCCCGCATCCTGTTCGACCGTCGCGCAATGAAGCGAGATGATGCCCCGCTCGCTCCTGCTCACCGCGTCGTCGACCAGGACCATGAGAGCCTGGGAAAGGCGCAGGGGGTCGCCGACGAGATGATCGGGCACTCCGGGGCTTATCTGCAGGTCGAACCCGAGTTTTTTCTCGGCGAGCCGCGCGGCCGTCTCGCTCCGCACCGATCCGAGTATGCGGCGCAAGGAGAAACTGATGTTCTCAATGGCCATTTTGCCGGCTTCCATCTTGGAAAAATCCAGAATGTCGTTAATCACGCGCAAAAGCGCGTTTGCCGCCGCCAAGAGCTTGGAAACATAGCCGCGTTGCTGGGCGGTCAGGTCGGTTTTCAGAACGAGGTAGGCCATGCCGAGAATGGCGTTCATGGACGTCCGGATTTCATGGCTCATGTTCGCGAGGAATTCGCCCTTGGCATTGCGGCTGAGTTCCGCGTGTTCGCGCGCGGCCGCAAGCTCCCTGTCCCGCGCCTCGAGGGTTCCCGCCATGGAGTTGAATTCCCGGCAAAGCATCCCGATCTCTCCGCCGACCCCTTTTTCGGGAACGCGGGCGCCGAGCTCGCCCTGGCCCACGCGCGTCGCGGCGGCAAGCAGCGCCCGCCAGGGACGCCGGACGGTGCAATGGCACAAGCCGATCGCCGCGGCCAGCGAAAGCAGGATCACCGCGGCGAAAAGCCCCAGGTCCCGATGGAGTGCCGCCCGGGCGTGGCTGTGCGCGTGCCGTTCAGGCTGGATATACAGAACGGTGAAATAGGGCGCGGACGCATCCGGAAGGAGTAGCTTCCTATAAGCCACCACGTAGGCGGGCGACGCCGCGTCCCTTCTCCCGGTCATTCTGCCCGCGGATCCCGGCGCCTTCTGGACGACGTTCCAGATGCCGCCGTCCAGCCTTTCGCCCACGTCCGTCCGGACCGTCTTGGGGAACGCCGACGCCAGGACGCCCGTGCCGTCAACAAGGTACACGGTGACGTCTTCCGGCAGCGCCAGACCTGCCAGCTTCTTCTCGTAGACGGAAAGACTGAGCGCGGCGCATATCACGCCCGGGGCGGCCGAATTTTCCAGAACGACAGGCGCGGCAAAGTACAAAACCGGTTCTTGCCTGAAGGGGGAAAAGACCGCATACCCCACGCTGAAGGAACCGTGGGCCTGAACGTCCTCGAAAAAGGTCTGCCCGGAGAAATTGATGGGCCTTTCAGGTTCCACCGCGGACGCCAGCAAATTGCCGGATCCGTCCAGGAGGAAAATATTGGAATATTCACTGGAAGCGCTTACAAGGTTGCGGAACAACGCCGAAGCCGCCGCCGCATCCGCTTCGCGCACGTCGCGCAACCGGCCGAGCGTCTGGACGAACGTCTCCATGACCGTGGTCAGTTGTTCCTGGCGGGATACGATGGAACGGAGAAAACGCTCTCCTCTGGCGTCCTCGGCCACAATCTCATCCTGGTAGCGCGCGTACCCGGTCATCGCGACAATGGCCAGCGCGGGCAGGATCGAGAGCAGCACCACAATGATCGCGGTCCGCATAATGTTGGCTGCCAAAAAGCGTTTCACTTCCCAAGCTCCCCGGCGGAGACGCGCGGGCGAGCCGGCACGACCACCGACGTGCGCTCCCGACCGTTGTCCCCGACACACAGTAAACCTACCACAAGGGATTTACTTTACCAAGGCAACGGCATGATGCCAATAAAAAAAACCATTTAACAGGAAGGATCGCGAAAATTCGATTCACGGCGCGGCACTCAATCCCGGTTTGCGGAATCCTTGCCGCCCGGACGGCGCCCCGGCTTGATATCCCGGCCGTCGCCGTCGCACAGCGCGACGAGCAGCGTCTTGCCGTCCCTGCCAATCTTGACTCTGCCGAATCGGGCCCGCTCGTAGCGGACGGCGTCTCCCTCGCGAAAATAGAACGCCGTGGACGCCGTTATAACCCGGGAGCCGCGAACCTTGAACGCCAGATACCGTTCGCCCGGAGCCAGCGGCGCGCCGTCGTCCAGGCGCGCGAACACAACCGCCGGCACGGTCCCTCGAGCTTCGGTTTCTTTGCCGTTCCCGTCCCTCGGAACGCTATCCATGACGACGGCCAACCCGGATGCCGGAAGCTCCCCGCTCCTCGCCCGACCTTTACGTCCGGGTGCGTATCGCGTTCGCAGGGCGTCCATTATGGCGTCGTTGACCGCGAATTCGAGCGTCATGTAATCGCCCAGCAGAAGCGCGCGCGGATCAACCGGGGCCAGCGGCAGGAGCGCGTCAACCCCGTTAACGCGCAGGTTCTCCATCCGGGCGACGGAAAAAAGAAAACCCGCAAAAAATACGGCGAGAATGACGAGAATGGCTGCCTTACGCATGTCCCTCCTCCCGTTCGCCGAACCAGGAACCGAAACGGTGCAAACACCAGGCGAGGACGA
>JAJBSY010000415.1 GCA_020861205.1 Deltaproteobacteria bacterium
CCGCCAGGGCAACAACCCGGAACTCGGCTACGCCCGGCAGGTGTCCGACGCCGTCTTCGGGGCGCCGCTGGACATATGGTTGAAGGAACCTTTCGCGACGCCCAAGGGCGCCGTCATCGCCATGCCGGTGGAGACCATCCCTTTGCAGGATGACGAGTGGGAAAGAATCGCGCCCCGCGCCATGGACGTCATCCTCAACGCCAAAAAAAGCCAGGTGATGAATGCGTTCGTGGCGGAACTCCATAAAACGGCCGCAATATCCGTCACCGATACCGGAATATTCACGCAATAACGGCTCGCGCGCCCCCAAGAACAACCGGACGGGTTTTAACAAACCGTCCGGTTGTCTTTTTGTTAAAAGACGTTATCTTCATCCGAAAGCACAGGCGGTCCGCCGGGCCCCCGGTTCGCGAAAACTACCGGCGTATGAGGAATTTATGGTACGTGTGCTGGCCGTCTTCCTGGCGGCGTTTTTGCTCCTTCCGTCCCCGTCCAACGCGGCCCCCACCCCCTCCAAGGAAGATGGGGCGACCATCGGGTTCATCTACATCTCGCCCGCCGCCGACGCCGGGTGGTCCTATTCCCACGATCTGGCGCGCCGGGCTCTTGCCGCTCTGCCGGGCGTCACCACCTATTTCCAGGAAAACGTGCCGGAAGGACGGCCCGCGGAACTGGCCATCCGGGAGATGGTCGCCAAGGGTTGCACCATCATTTTTACCACCAGCTTCGGGTATATGGACCAGACCATCAAGGTTGCCGAAGAGTACCCGGACATCGTTTTCCTCCACTGTTCCGGGTACAAAACGGCGCCGAACGTGAGCACCTACTTCGGCCGGATATACCAGGCCCGCTATCTTACCGGGCTGGTAGCCGGCGCCATGACCAAATCGAAGCGCATCGGGTATGCCGCGGCATACCCGATTCCCGAGGTCATCCGGGGCATAAACGCCTTTACCCTCGGCGCCCGCCAGGCGAACCCGGAGGTGGAGGTTCACGTGGCCTGGACGAAGACCTGGCATGACGCGTCTAAAGAAAGAGCCGCCGCCGAAGAGCTGATAACCGCGGGGGCCGACGTCATCGCCCAACACCAGGACTCGGCCGTGGTGCAGCGGGTCGCCCAGGAACGCGGCGTGTATTCGGTCGGGTATCACACGGACATGAGCGCCTTCGCGCCCCAGGCCCATCTTGTTTCCGCCGTCTGGAACTGGGTTCCGTTTTATTTGGACGTCGTCGCCAGGGTGAGAAGGGGCGAATGGCATTCATCGCAATTTTGGCCCGGCATGGAGAGCGGGATAGTCGGTATTTCCGATTTCGGCCCCATGGTGCCGCAATCGGTCCGGGACAACGTGCTCAAGCATAGAGAGGCCATCGCCGAAGGCAAGGAAGTGGTTTTCAGCGGTCCCGTCATCGACCAGAACGGCAGAATCCGCATCCGGAAGGGCGAAACGCCCGACGACCGGACCCTGCTTCACATGAACTGGTTCGTCCAGGGCGTGGTCGCCACCTTGTAACGCCTTTCATAAAGGACGAAGCGCCTGCCCCTTCCGGAGCAGGCGCTTCGTCCTTTCGCTTTGCAATCTCAGTCATCCTGGGAGTGGCCGTAAATACCCCCGAGGATGCCGCCCGCGGCGCCGCCGATCAGGGCCCCTATGGTCCCGGACCCGCCGGTGAGGGCGCCTATGCCCGCGCCCGCGCCCGCGCCGATGGCAGCCCCGGAAAGGCCGCCCTGCTGCGTTTTCGACATATTGGTACATGCCGGCGCGCTTACGAGGCACGCGGCAAGCGCTAAAACGGCTATACGTGATTTTTTCATAGTGTCACCCTCCAGAGGTTGCGTTTACCGCGTAAAGCCGGCCTTGAGAACATCGTACCGTTTCGCGGCGTCCTCACGCTCGTTCTTTGACAGTTTGGGCCGCACGTAAATGCGCCCGAGCGCCTCTATCACGGTCCGGTCCATGGCGTTGGGGTGCGCCGCGATATACTGGTTCAGCGCGTCGTCCATTTCCGGGATGCTTACCCCGGCCAAACCCCGCCACCAGGTGGGAACCGTGCTCTGGGCGACGGCCAATCCATCCTTGCCCTGCCAGGTATGCTCCATTTCGAGCATGGACAAAAAGCCCATAAGAAAAGCGCGGCGCTCCTGAACGGTGGAATTTTTCCAATGTTTCAACTGGACGGCCGGAACCGATATGGCCGAAACCGTGCCGGATCCCCGCTGTTGCTGGGCGAGGGCCACGGACGCGGTGATGGCGAAGAGAGCGCAGAGGCCAAAACAAAACATCCCTTTATACAATGATCGCATACTATTCCTCCTGTCGTGTAGGGGACCCCGCGCCGCGCCGCGACGCGGGAGCGGAAAAAAGTCCTCCAGCAACCTATACCCCACGGCCCCCCGAGTGGCTATTATATGGGGCAAAAAATAGCTTCCCCGTCAAAATCAGGGGAAGCCGGTCCAAAAACGGGAGTTTTTTAGGGTGCCCTATGGGAGCGCGTGGGCACGCTCCGCCAGCTTGTCGATGTCCACCCGCACGAGCACGGCGCGGCTGGTCACCGTCACGATACCGTTGGCGCTGATCTCGCACACCACATCAGTCTTGTGCCCCACCGCGCCGTCCACGCGGGCCCGCAGCCGCAACGGAACGCCCAACGGCGTGGGCTTATGGTAGGCCAGGGAAAGCGATCCCGTGACGCACACGATTCTCGGCTCGGAATCAAGCGGCCTGCCTTCGGCCTGGTAATGGGCGTAAATGGCGGTCCAGTTGGAGTGGCAGTCCGAAAGCATCGCGAGATATCCGCCGTACACCAGGCCCGACCACCCGGAATATTTAGCATCCGGCTGCATGGTGGCTATCACATGCACCCCGTCCGCATCCGGATGACTCCGGATATGCAATCCTTCCGGGTTCGCCGTACCGCATCCGAAACAGATGCCGTGCGGGTCCGATAGTTCCTGAAACGAACGCATGGTCGCTCCGATGTTACAGGTGGTCGGCGTACCAATCCGCCGCGATGCGCAGCCCTTCGCGGACGTCGTAGCGGGGATCGTACCCGAGAAGCCCCCGGGCCTTGGATATGTCCGCCAGGGAGTGGCGAACGTCCCCTGCGCGGAATGCGGCGTACGCGGGCTCGGCTTCGGCCGCTTCGGGTGTGAACCGGGCCGCTTCGCCGCGAATATAAGTAAACAGTTCGTTAAGCGTCGTCCGCTCGCCGTACGCCACGTTGTAGACCTGCCCGAAGGCTTCTTCCCGTTCCGCCGTGGCGGCCAGGATATTGGCCTGCACGCAATTGTCGATATAGCAGAAATCCCGGGACGTTTCGCCGTCTCCGTATATCCGGACCCGGCCGCCCTTGAGAAGCGCCGCGAACCACAAGGGGATGACGGCCGCATACGCGCCCTGCGGATCCTGACGCTTGCCGAAGACGTTGAAGTAGCGCAGGCCGATGCTTTTCACCCCGTAAGCGGAAGCGAAAACCCCGGCATAGAGTTCGTTGACGTACTTGGTGACCGCGTAAGGGGAAAGCGGACGCCCTATGCGGTCTTCGACCTTCGGCAAGGCCGGTTCGTCCCCATACGTGGAACTGGAGGCGGCATACACGAACGAAGATACCCCGGCGTCGCGGGCCGCCACCAGCATGTTCAGAAACCCCGTGACGTTGCATTCGTTGGTCAGCAGCGGGTTTTCAAGGGAACGCGGCACCGAACCGAGCGCCGCCTGGTGCAGAACGTAATCGACCCCCTGGCAGGCTTCCATGCAGGTTCCGAGTCCCCGGATATCGCCGGTGATAAAGGAAAAGGAAGCCCAGGCCTCGTCGCCGACCGCCTGGCGCACCATTGCCAGATTGGCCATGTGCCCGGTGATGCAACTGTCCAGGCCGACAACCTTCTGGCCGTTGGCGAGCAACGTTTCCACCAGGTTCGATCCGATAAACCCGGCGGCTCCGGTCACCAACCACGTTTTCGGGGATTCCCGAAGGCGTGAAAGGGTAGCTTCATACTGTCCCACAGCATTCTCCTCATGATCGTCGGCGCAGAGTACGCGCCTTTCCCCTTTTTGCCAAGTTGCGAGGGGCGGAAAGTATCGGGACGAACCCCGCGCGCTGTCAGCCGAACAACGCGTCCGCGTTCCGCAGGAGCCGTTCCATGCGGGCATCGGAAAAAGCGAACCGCCGCTGCTGCCGCGGGATATCCTCGGCGGGATCGAACAGGGGATAATCCGAACCGAACAACAGACGTTCAAAGGGATGCCGCCCGATAACGGCCCGCGAGGCCGCCTCACCGGTTCGCGCCGTATTGGATGTGTCCAGCCAGATGTCGGACCCCGCCAGAGCGTCCAGCGCCACCACGCCGTCCGCGTACCCGCCGAGATGCGCCGCGATAATCCGCGCCTTCGGAAACATGCGGATGAGCTTCCGCAGCTTGTAAGGGCTGGCTGGGTTTGCTTCCAACGGTTTTTCGCAGCCCACGTGGCACATGAGGATGAACCGCTCCCCCACGGCTTCCATGACGGGGAAAAGGCGCGGGTCGTCAAACGCGAGGTTCTGAAAATTGGGATGAATCTTCAGCCCCCGGATGCCGGCCTTTTCCAGCCGGTCCAACTCCTCGGGCCAACGGTCAAAATCAGGATGCACCGAACCGAATGAAATAACCGCCGGTTCCGCGTCCGAAGTTTTTTCCCTGCGGGCGAGGCTGATGGCGAAATTGTTGGCCGGGATCACCTGGGCGCCGGTCAAAGCCGCCGTATGGCAGACAACCCGCCCGATCCCGCTCCGCCCCGCGCGATGAAGCAAATCATCGACTACCCCGCTGCCCGGCGGGGTGAAACCGAGGGCCGCCAGCCGCGCGACAGCCTTCTCCGCCACGGCCGGATGGAAAACATGGGTATGGACGTCCGTGAACAACGATCTTCCTCCGCCTGCCAAAGAGACCTTGGCGGGATAGCTTCTTCTTGACGACCGCCCGGAACGCGAGCGCCCCGGGCGGGAAATCAACCGTTTTTCCGGCGCGCGGGCGCGCCTTCCCCGTTCAGCCCGCCAAAGCGGCCCTGAGCCATTCCGGGACGGGAACGGGACGCCCCGTCGCGTCGACGCAGGCATGTTGGGTCATGCCGGTCGCCAGCAGCGTACGCCTGTCCTCGGCGAAAAGCTCATAGGAAAAGGTCACCGAGGCTCTGCCCCAGTCGCTGATCCAGGCATGGACGCAGGTAAGGTCGTCATACCGGGCCGGGGAGCGATACCGGCAGTAAGCCTCACGAACCGGCAGGTAGACGCCTTTCGCTTCCACCTCGGTATAGGACATGCCGCTCGCCCGGATAAGCGCGCTGCGCGCGCGTTCGAAAATATGCAGATACTCCGCGTAATACAGGACGCCCATGGCGTCCGTTTCCCCGTATGACACACGATGGGGGTGCCAGACGCCCCGTTCCGGGCCGGCGGCGTCCTTCCGTTCTTCGGTCATTATTTTCCCTGTATTCCGGTTGCAAAATTCCTGCCCGCGTGTCACCTTCGCCGGACAGAGCACTCTATGCCATCCCTTTACAAAAGCCAAGACGGACACGCATGATACAGAGCCTTTTCGCGCGGACGGCGCCCCTCGTTCTTTTCGCCGGCCTTTTCGCCCTCGCCGGATGCGGCAAGAGCACGGTGCCTCCCGCCGAGGTGCAACCGGCTTACTCCGGCCGGGCGACCGGCCCGACCGCCACGGCCCCTCAACTGTTCACGCCGCTCGGCGCGTACGCGGCCATCCAGCTTTCCGAGCCGGAAGCCTTGCGGCTTACGCGGCAGCTGTCTCCCCGCCAACAGGGACTCGCGTCCTGGCGCGACATGGACGCGGCGGTCAGCCGCAGCCTTGTATACGCCCGAAACCGCCCGGCGGACGGCGCGGCTCTCTCCTTCCCGGGCCTGACCGCGACATGGGGCGACATCGCGCGGAGCGCGGACCTTCTCCGTCGGCTTCTGCCCTCCCTTGACGCCAACCCCGGCCTCCTTGCTTCGTCTTTTCGCTGGATCCGCCTGGGGCCGGATTTTTCCTTCACCGGCTATTACGAGCCCACGCTTGAAGCGTCTCGAAAACCCGCCGGCAACCTGGTCTGCCCTCTCTATAAAAAACCGCCGGACCTCCGGAAAGGCGTCCCCTACTACACCCGCAACCAGATAGACCGGAAGGGCGCGCTACGCGGCCGAGCCCTGGAAATAGCCTATGGGGACGAAAC
>JAJBSY010000162.1 GCA_020861205.1 Deltaproteobacteria bacterium
GCGTCAAGGTAGATGAGTTCCGCCATGACCTGTCCGGCGACAACGTTCTGCACGTAGCCGAGGTAGTGGGCGATGGTGTTGCCGTCGGCCAGGGGAACGGGCCGGATGCGTTTATGGTTGAAGTCCGGCATGAAGTAGTGTTTCAGGTAATACGGCATACGTCCTCTGACGCGGGGAGGGGCCCGCGCGATGCTTCCGGTTAGTCGGGAAGGTCCAGAAGAAGCTCATCCTCGGTTTGCTGTATGTCAAACAAATGGCTCAGGTGCAGGGCGTCCAGTGCCTCGAGCACGCAACGGCTAGGCCGGAAAAGCACCAGGCGTTTCCCGCCGCCTTCGACGAAGCTCACGAAATTCACCAGCACGCTGGCGGCGTTGGGGCAGAATTCGTTTATCCGGGAAAGGTCCAGTATTATGAGCTGCACCGTGCTGGTGAGCAGCTCGCGCAGGGATGTCGCGAATTCCGGAATCTGTTCCAGGGACAAGCGCCCCGAGAGAACCGAGATGACAGCGTCCTGCCGCTGCGTCGCGCCTTTGCGGGTGACGAGCTCCCGGCCGTCCTTTACAGGGGGCAGGGTCAGCGTTTCAAAAATATCGCCGATGCGGTTTTTGTGGGTAAAGGGCTTCATCATCCCTCCTTTCGGATTCTTACTAATATCGCGAAATTGTGGGGAATTCAAGCCCATCCTCCGCCGAAGGGGGCGTGCGGATACCAACGCCGCCCGCCGGAACAAAAGAACGGACCGGAGTCGCCCCCGATCCGTCTCGCGCGCGGTTGTCCGTCCCGCTCAAAGGGAGACGGCGACCGCTGTCTGTTGCGGAAAGACCGCGACCCTGTTACGCCCGCTTTTTTTGGCCTGATACAGCGCCTGGTCCGCTTCGTTCGTCAGGGTGGCCCCTTCCTTGCGTTCATCCGCCGCCATGTTCGCCACGCCGAGGCTGACCGTAATCGTGAAGGTTTCCCGTCCGGCTCCGAACACAATCTTTTGGATTTTTTTACGGAGGCGTTCGGCGAGCCAGGCAGCGTTACGGCTGGAGGTGTGCGGCTAAAGGATGACAAATTCGTCCCCGCCGTAACGGACGCAATAATCCGTTTTCCGGATCGTGGCGGTTATGACGGAAACCACCGCGCGGAGCACGTCATCACCCTTGAGGTGCCCGTACGTATCGTTGATTCTTTTAAAATAGTCGATGTCGAGGATCAGGAGCGAAAGCTCTTCGTTATAGCGTTCATGCCTGGCTATTTCCGCGTTCAAGGCCTGGTCGAAATACCGGCGGTTGTACGCCCCGGTGAGGCTGTCCCGGTCGGCGAAGTGGCAGACCTCCTGGTAGCGGCGCACGTTCTTTACGGTAATCGCCATGTGGCGCAGAGCGGAATCAAGCGCGACGGCCTGGTCGCGGCTCAGATTGCGTTCCATGGACGTCAGCAGCATGAGGTAGAGTTGGGAATTGTCGCCGATATGGACAGGCAGCGTCAAAATATGGCCGTCTCCCGGGCGGGCGGTAATGGCCGCGTTGCCGGAGAGCGGCAGATACACGGTGGACGGGTTCACGGCGCCGTTATGGCTCATGGCCTCGCCTATTTCAAGAAGTTGCCCGCGCCATGCTTCGTACGCCGGGGAATCCTGGGGCGCGGCCACGAAAAGGTCGGCCGAAAGCGCGCCGTTGTCGTCTTTTGAAAAAATTCCGGCATGCATCGTCATGACCGGGAACAAGCTTTGCAAACAGGTAAAGGCCTTGGAGAGGAGCTCGGTTTCATCCAGCGATTCGGAGATGCGGCTCAGGAAATTGACAAGGAAGGAGAGCGCCTCGTTTTTCCGTTCGAGCATTTCCCGCTCGATGAAAACCTCGTGAGCCATGTTCTGGATGTCCCGTTGCAGCGCGGCCGCTTCGGACGCCTTGCGGAGGCAGGCGGCAAAGCGTTTTTTGGTCAGCGGCAGGCGCACGATGTCGGATACGCCGTAGGCGAGCGCTTCGTCGATGGTTTCCAGGCTCGCGTGACCGTCGAGAAACAGCACCTTCGGCGTGAGTTCGAGGAAACCGGTTTGCCGCGCGGGAAGCCGCATAAACTGCCTGCAGGATTCCATGGTGAAACACACCATGCAGGGCGCGGCCAAATTGCCCGCGTCGGTCAGGTCGGGCATTGCGCCGGCCGGCCAGAGCTGGAGCGAATACAGGCGACCCGCCATGGCGCGGACGCTTTCCGCTTGGGCGTCACTGAGACCTACTCCCCAAATAATTTGCCGTCGTGTAAACTCTCTCACGCTAACCTCCGTTCCCATCCCTCTTTATGGGACACCCATGTTTTGCAAAATACAGGCCAAGCCTGAGGGGACGCGGGTTTACGGCGGTCAACGGCCGGGGGCGTCGAAAAACCGGCAAGGGTTTCCGGGGGTTAACTTGAGCGGCGAACCGGGTAGGGCTGGTAATTGCTTGCTATCGCGTCAGGGCCACTCCGCGCGGAGCACAAGTATGGCTGCTCTTCGCTCCGCGCGAAACCGCCTTCCTTGTACGAGGGCAAATCCAGGCACTCCCGGCGGGGTTTGACATTCCCTATTTTCTGTGTCTTTGTCTGCTGATGGAAAAACAGCGCCTATGGGCAACCCTGCATCCCTTTTTCGAAACCGGCGGCATCATGGGGCGCAGCGTGGCGAACGAGGGGTTTATCCGGGCCTTCCTCAGGTTGTCTCCCTATACGAAACATTATTTTTTCCTTGCCGACGAGGGCCTTGCCTCGCATGTGCGGGATCGATTGGAACGGCTTTTCCCGGATCGGTACGAGGCGGGAGCCTTTGAGGTCACCACGCGCCACGCCTTGCCGGAAGCGCTCGCTTCCCTGGATATCGAAGTTTTCCATCTCTCCGATTGCGTGGCGGATACCGTTCCGCTGCTTCGTTTGCGCAATGCCTTGTCCCGGAGCATGTTCGCGATCACGGGCACCACGCATTCCTTGAGCTACGCCCGGTATGCGGCGAATTTTTTCGAGCAGATATGGGAGGGCGTGACCGGGCGCGACGCCATCATAGCCACGTCCCGCGCTGGGGAGGGGGCGGTCGCGGCCATGTTTTCGGCCTTGCGGGAGGGATATGGGCTGGCGAACGTTCCGTCTCCCCGGATTTGTCGCATCCCCCTGGGCGTAGCCGTGGAAGACTTCGCGCGGCCGGAAGAGAAGAGCGGCGAAGCCGCCGCCGTCAGGCGCGAGCTCGGTATTGCGGAAGATACCCTTCTGCTGCTGGTTTTCGCCCGTATCTCCCACTACTCCAAGATGGATATCCTGCCGTTGTTGCGCGCGCTGCTCCGGGCCGGGGAGCGCGGTTTGCCGAAGGGCCGGTATACCTTGGTGCTGGCCGGCTGGGTGGATGCCGGTGATGCCGCCGCCGCTTACGCGGACCTGGCCGCGCGGTACGGCATAGACCTCAGGCTCGTTCCCTCGCCGGATAACGCGATGCGCCGCAGGCTGTTTGCCGGAGCGGACATGTTCCTGTCTCCGGTGGACAACCCCCAGGAAACATTCGGGTTGACCCTGCTGGAAGCCGGGGCCGCGTCGTTGCCCGTGGTGGCGTCCGACTTCGACGGGTACCGGGACCTGATCGTCCACGGCGAGACGGGGTTTCTCATTCCCACCTTCGGGCCGGCTGCGACGCCCGAGACGGACGCGCTTTCCGGCGTGTGGTTCGATAACCAGCGCCATTTGCAAATCGCGCAGCAGAGCGTTGTGTCGGTTCCGGATATGGCGGACGCCATCGGTCTTTTGGCGTCGGATCCCGCCTTGCGCGCGCGGATCGGGGCCGCCGGTCGCCGGCGCGTTTGTGAAAATTTTACCTGGGACCGGGTCGTTGCGCGGCACTTGGCGTTGTGGGACGATCTCGCGGCGACTCCCGTATCCGCGCCGCCCTCGGCGCACCCCCGGCATCCCGGCTATACCGCGATTTTCGGCGGCTATTATTCCGGATTGTTCGACCCGGAGATCGCCGGAAAGACCTATGTGCGCTGGACGGCCTTCGGCGAAGCCGCATACCGGGGAAAGGACTTTCCCGCCGTGTACGGTGGCATCGAGAGGCTCGTTGATCCGGACGCGATGCGCCGTATGCTTTTCCGGGCCCGCAAACCCGTGCTCCTCTCATCGTTGCTGCCGGAAGACATGACCCGGCCATCCGCAGAGCGGGAGGCGTTTCCCGTCTTGTGGGCGCTGAAGCAGGACCTTCTGGAAAGAGTGACGGCCGGGGCATGAATATCCATTATCACCTCAGCGACTATATAAGCCACCGCGTGGCCGGGGAAGCTTACATCGCCTGTTTGCGTCGCCTGGGGCACACCGTGGTTGATGATCCCGCGAAGAGCGATTTGGTGATCATCCATGAAGGGGCGCACGATTACGCCGCGATCACCAAGGACATGCCGCGCGCCCCGGGCCGGAAATTCGTGGGATACGCCGTTTGGGAGACGCCGCAGCTGCCTCTTCCCTTTATCGAGGGCGTGAAGCGGGTGGATGCCGTGTGGACGTGTTCCGAATTCTCCCGCCAAGCTTTTCTCCCGTATGCGAAAACGTTTTTGCTGCCCCATGTGGTTGACCGGGCCAAGGTCTCGCGGGCGGATATCGAGTGGGCGATGCACCGGCTGGGAATAGCGGAAAAAACGCGCGAGGCGCGGGATATTTTTTATTTTTACACCATCGTGGATACGGTCAACCCCCGCAAAGACATCACGACCATGCTCACGGCCTTTGCCGCCGCCTTTCCCCGCAAGGAGGACAAGGTCCGGCTGGTTGTCAAGCAGTACCGGATGCCGCAGAACCTCAGCGCGTTTCCCTTTGTGATCGATGTGCCGGAAACGCTGCCCCCGGGGCGGATTGCCGCCTTGCACGCGGTGTGCGACGCCTACGTGAGCACGCATCACGCCGAGGCCTGGGGACTGCCGTTGTCCGAAGCACTCAGTTTCGGCAATCCCGTCATCGCAACGGGTTACTCCGGCAACATGCAGTTCATGACGGCCGAAAACAGCTTTCCCGTTCCATTCACGGTCGTGCCCGTACCGGAAGCCATGTGCCGCGCGCTTCCGGATTTATTCACTCCCGATATGACCTGGGGGAATATTGACCCCGCCAGCCTTGTGCAAACATTACGGCGCGTCCGGGCCACGCCGGTAACACGGGAATTCCGCGAGCGGGCCGCGGCGTCCATGAAAGCTTTTTCCCCGGTGGCTCTCTGCGACCGTCTGGCCTCTCTTCTTGCATCGTTGTAACGCCATCTTCCTAAAGTTTGCCGTATGTTGGCGATTGTTAGCCAACCTGTGTGTTGGTCCGACGTAGGCGGCCGGTAAAGCTTTACCTGATAAATAACGGATAAAAAAATAGGTGGCGTTGCCACTTTTTTTTGCAATGTTCTTGTTTTTGTGAGGTAAAGCGGCTACGCTTTTATTGCCCGCAAGAGTGCTTTGATGAAATGGCTTGGCTGCGTAGAATGAGAGGGCAAAACAAGTGCATACTGCAACGAAAAATGAACAGTCTCCGAATCCGTGCCCGGTCTGCGGGCGGTACCATACCCCGTCGCCCACCGTGGATGCGGTAATTTATGACCCGGAACGGGGGGTCGCGCTTGTCCGGCGGAAAAATCCGCCTTTGGGCTGGGCGCTTCCCGGCGGATTCGTCGATTACGGGGAACGCGTGGAACACGCGGCCGTGCGTGAAGCCGGCGAGGAAACCGGGCTTGTCGTGGACCTGACAGGGCTTTTGGGGGTTTATTCCGATCCCGCCCGTGATCCCCGGATGCACACCATCAGCACCGTGTTTACCGCCGCCGCACGGAACCCCGAAGCCATTTTGGGCGGGGATGACGCCGCGGAAGCCAGGTTTTTCCCTTTGGACGCCCTCCCTTCGGATATCGCCTTTGATCATCGTACCATTTTGAATGATTTTATGGCTCGAAGAACGTAGTTGCCGGCGTATGACCAAAGAGAGACAGCCATGAACGGACGTGTTTGTTTCGCCGCATCGGAAATGTATCCTTTTTCCAAAACCGGGGGGCTCGGGGACGTCATGGGCGCGCTGCCTCCCGCCCTGGCCCGCATGGGGGTCCCCACCACGGTTTTCACCCCCTATTACGGAACGCTCCGAACCGCCAAGTTCGACCTGAACCTGGTTATGCGCAACTGCCTTGTCGGGTACCCGTGGGCCCCGATTACGGTCAACGTTTTCGAAACGGATTACCGG
>JAJBSY010000041.1 GCA_020861205.1 Deltaproteobacteria bacterium
CCGTTTCACCCATGAGCGCCAGGTGGCCCGCCTGGGCCTGCCCGCCTTTGCCGCCGCCGATGATCGCCAACTTCCGTTGCATGGCTCCTCTCCTTTGTGGCGAAAAACCGCGCCTCGCTTCCAGGTACTTGTCCCGTGATTCCCGCCCACGCCGCCAGCTCTAAGAATCCGGCCCTCGCCCCGGTCCGCGCTACGCCGTAAACGCCTTTTGCCGCGACCGGACCAGGGAGGCCAGCGTGGCGTTGACCGGCACCGGGATTCCCAGGGCCGTACCCCGCCGCTCGATCTCCCCGTTCATGGCCTCAATCTCGGTTACGCGTCCGGCGCGCAAATCCTGCAGCATGGAGTTCTCGTTGGCGGCCGTCAACTCGCCCGCCCGGCGCATGTGTTCGACAGGGTCGTCCGTTTCAAGGCGGACGCCCAACGCGTCCGCGACCTTCGCGGCCTCCCGCACCGCCGCTGCGGCGACGCAAAACGAGTCCCGCCCGGTGATGATCCCTCCGTTCCTGAGGCCGGTCAGCGCTCCAACGGGATTGATCCCCACATTGACCAGCAACTTCGTCCACATGGCCCCGGTGATGTTCTCCGAGATGCGGACCGGAAAACGCGCCTTCCCCAGAATGGCGCCCAAGGCTTCCAGGCGGGCCGGGAAGCCCCCTTCCAGTTCGCCGAGGACGGTTTCCGCGAGGCCGCCGAGCCGGATATGCCCGACGCCGAGCAGCGTGGCCCCGTTGCCCGTTATGCCGGCCGCGACCTGGGACGCGGGAAGAGCGGCGCACAATGCCTCCATGTTTCCCAAGCCGTTTTGCAGGGTCAGCACCAGCGTGTTGGGGGTCAGGTGCGGGGCGAGGGACGCGGCCACGGTCTTGGTGGCCGGGGCCTTAACCAGCACCAGCACGGCTGAGGCGTTGGCGGCGGCCGCGTAATCCGTGGTGGCCAAAATCCCCGTGACGGTTCGCGAACCTGTCGGCCCTTCTATCCGGATTCCGCTTGCGTTCAGCGCGTGCGCGGATTCCGGCGTACGCACGACCAGGGTGACCGCGCAACCGGCCTCGCGCAGGCCGGTGCCGAAAAGGCATCCCATGGCCCCGGCGCCGATAATCACGATATGCGGTTTGGCCATACGCCCTCCAAAGGCTGATAAACGACGCACACCGCGAGCGGCGCGGATCAGGCGTACCGGTAGCCGAGCTTCTTCAGTTCCGCCAGCACGGCGTCGACCTTTTCCGGCGCGCAGGGCATCAGCGGGGGGCGGGGCATGGCCCATTCAGGGTCATTCAGTTCCCGCGCGATGACGGCCTTCATGGAGGCGATCATGGGAAGCTTGGCGAACACCATGCGCGTGGCCGTTATCGCGGCCTGCTTGCCGTCCGCTCCGGGCATCCGCCACGTGTTGTAAAGATCCATGATGGCGGGCGCGTTGGTGTTGGCCGTGGCGGTGATGCAGCCCGCCCCGCCGCCGCGCATGTTCCGCAACAAAAACACCTCGCTCCCGCAGAACACGTCGAAACTGTCGGACTGGAAATTTTGCAACAGCATTTCCGTATGGCCCCAGTCGCCGGA
This sequence comes from Deltaproteobacteria bacterium, assembly GCA_020861205.1. GTDB lineage: Bacteria > Desulfobacterota > Desulfovibrionia > Desulfovibrionales > Desulfovibrionaceae > FLUQ01. Next base: position 1,564 of record JAJBSY010000041.1, read on the forward strand.
ACTGTCCTTGATGCCCGCGACGGTGCCCGGGTAGGCCTTGATGAGCCGCTCGATAAGCTCCGCGCTTATCGGCACCACCGCCACGGGCGGGATATGGTACAGATACAGGCGCAGGTTCGCGTCGCCCACGCGCTGGATGATTTCGGAATACGACTTGAAGAGCCCGTCTACCGACACCTCCTTGTAGTAGAACGGCGGCAGCATGAGCACGCCGCCGCAGCCCTTTGCGACGGCCGCGCGGGTCAGCGTCACGGAATCGGAAAGGGCGCAGCAGCCCGTACCGGGCATCAGGCGCTCTGCCGGGATTCCGTGATCGAGCAGATATTCCAGGAGGTCCAGCTTCTCCCGCACGGAAAGGGAGTTGGCTTCCGAATTGGTGCCGAAGACGGCCAACCCCACGCCCGCGTTCACGAGTTTCCGGCAATGGGCGAGAAACCGTTCGGGGTCCGGATCAAGGTTGGCGTTGAACGGGGTCAGAACAGGGGACAGGACGCCGCGGAGGCGCGGGATGGCTGCGGACATGTGTTCCTCCTTGGAACGGTTGCGAACTCGGTCTTCGGCGCCGGAACCGGTCCCGGCGATAGCTACAAATGCATACGGACGATGCGGGGGCCCATGGACGGGAGCCCGTGCCCGGAAAACCGCGCGTATGCCTCTACCGAAGGGCTTAGCGACGTCTTCCGGCGTATGCCGCCCTTTCCGGAAACGCTCGTCACCAAACCGACGGACCTGCCGGGCGGGGCAAGACTTCCGGTTGCGGGGCGGACGGCCGCGGCGCATCCTCTCGACACGTAGCAACTTCCTCAAACTCGTAGCTGTTGTCAAGCTCCGCGCCCATGGGCCTTGTCCCCGACCCGGAAACCTTCCGGCTGTTCCGGCGGACCTCTCCGAAGGATCGGCCTGTAAGCGGACGCTTACGAGAAACGGCCCGCTGAACGGAAGGAAGACCCTCCGGCGGCAGGCGCCACCGCAGGGTCTTCCTTATCGTTTCGCCGGATCGGGCGAGGTTGCCGCTGACGCCGGTAGCCCGAGCCGCCGACGACCGTATCGCGGGAAACTCCTATTCGATACCCTTGGGCAGAATTTCCACGGTGTAACTATGGGAGATCGTACGGTTCAGAACCGGATCATGGATCTGTATCTCATAGAAGTCGCCGAAAACGAGCGTATTGTTGACCGTGTTGATGGTTCCGGAAACGAATATGTTGTTGTCCTTGTTCACGCCGATTTTTTCGAACTTTTCCTTCCAGGCGTCCGGCAGCAGCATGGCCTTGCACGGAGCGTCCTGGTAAAGCTCGCGTTTGCCGTCCTTGGTCACCCAGCACTTCAGCTGCAGGTCCCCGAAATGGTCCTTCACCTCGTCCCAGTCCCATACTTCGGGGGCGAACACGTCGGGGCAGGCCTGTTTGGACTTGGGCACGCTGAAGTTTTCCAGGTTGCGGTCGGTGTGGTCGCTGATAACGGTCACGTACTTTTTGCCGCCGTGCCAGATCACGCCGTATTCCACCTCGCCCGACGTTTCGCCGTGCTGCACCTGGATCCTGTCGCTGGTCGTGGCAAGATAGTTTGACAGGGGGTACAGGGTCGGCGTGGTCGTGGGCGCGGGCACGCCCACCTTCGCCAATTCCTCGATATGCTCGCGGACCAGTTTCTGGTTGGTGCCCGCGTACCCGCCGTTGAAAACGGCACCCACGGAAACCTGCAATTTCTTCCCTGAGCCCTGAACGGTGAATTCCACTACATTTTTCATGATCTGCTCTCCTCATTTGTTCGTTGACGGCGGAAAACCCGGCGTCGTCACGCCACGGGTCCATACATCGGTAACGCTTATGCTCACTTCTCTCTTTGCACGTCGTACAGCTCCGGGCGCCGGTCGCGGAACACGTTGATGCGTTCCCGGATGTCGGCGATTATGGAAAGATCCAGCGTGCCCATGAGAAGCTGCTCCCCGCCCCCGGCTTCGGCCACGATCTCGCCCCAGGGGTCGACCATCATGGAGTGGCCGCAGAACGTGAGGTTGTTCACGGTGCCCACCGCGTTCACGGCCACGACGAACATCTGGTTTTCCACGGCCCTGGCCCGCGCCAGTAGGCGCCAGTGGTTCAGGCGGGGGTGCGGCCAGGCGGCCGGCGCGAAGAGGACCTTTATGCCTTTGAGCGCCAGGGTCCGGACAAGCTCGCCGAACCGGATGTCGTAACAGATGATCTGGCCCACCGGGACGCCGTCCAGCTCGTACACGGCAAGCCGGTCGCCCGCTTCGAAATTCTCGTGCTCCCCGGAGGGAGAAAACAGGTGGGTTTTGTCATACAAGGAGACCAGCGCGCCGTCGCGGTCGAACACGAGACCACGGTTCCGTATCGTCCCTTCATTTTTGCAGACGATGGAGCCGCCCACGATATTGATCCCGTATTTTTTCGCTTGGCCGGACAAAAATTCCTTGGCTTCGGCCCCGTCGGGATCGCCCAGCGCCAGGGCGTCGGCCGGATAAAACCCCAGGTCCCAGAGTTCCGGCAGCACGGCCACGTCGATTCCGTGTCCGGCGGCCAGGGCAAGCTGCTCCGCGACCTTGCTCTTATTGGCGGCGCGGTCGCCGACCGCTGCCCCTATTTGTACGGCGCATACCTTCATAACGCGTCTCCTTGGTTTTGCCGGGCGTTTCGGACCCGGTTTGAAATAGCTTCGTGAGTGTGGACTATGTGGTACAACATGGCCTGTTTCGCCGCCATGGCGTTGCCCTCCTTCAGCCCGTCAACGACGGCCCGGTGTTCCCGGAGCGTGGCCTCGAAACGGTGATGATCGCAAACCGTTTCCACTCCCAGCCGCAAATGGATGTCCCGCAGCTGGGTCATGAAGGCCAGCAAGTGCGCGTTCCCGGTCTTCTCGGCAAGATACAGGTGGAACTCCTGGTCAATCGCGATAAACTGCCCGCCCTGGTCCGGGCTGGCGATCTTGCCTTGCCGCCGGAGCAACTCGTCCAGGCTGTAGAGATCGGAGCGGCTTATCCTGCCGGCAAGCATTTCAACGACCATCGGCTCGAGGACCAGGCGCAGCTGAAATACTTCGTCGACTTCTTCCGGCGTGACCGGGCGGACGACCACCCCCCTCCAGGGTAGGACCGTGACCCAGCGTTCCGTTTCCAGCATCTGCAACGCCTCCCGAACCGGGGTGCGGCTGATGCCCAGCGCCTGCGCGAGGCGGCGCTCGTTGACCATGTCGCCGGGAGCGATGCTCTGGTCGATAATCGCCTGTTTCAACTGGTGGTAGGCTTCTTCCCTGCGGGAGGACGATCTCTTTTCCGTGGCGTTCATGGAGAGTCCTTTATGCGGCGCGATGCCGCCGTTGCATGGTAAGTGGTATGCCATACCGGAACATACCACTTTCGGGCCGTTTTTTGTCAACAAACATCCCCGAATTTCTTTTTCGTGAACCACTTTTACGGAGTTAGCGCGAGCAAGTCCGCCCGCCGGAATAATGGAAATACTAAACGTTTTCCAAGTACGGTAGTAATAAATGGCGAGAAACATGCCGGATAACGGCAGCTTTCGTCCGCACCCATCCCCGGGAGCTCCCGCCGGAATCGCCCGATCGGGAACAACGCGGGTCTGGCCGATCTCCGGGAACAGGCGACCAATGGTATTTATTTCCGTGCCATTTTCTCCGGCGGTGTACCAGTTACCGTGCGGCGCGCCGGAATCATGGTGCCGGACGTAAAAATCCCCGGTTGAAAAACCGGGGATTTCACAGGTCCTACAGGCTCGGACGTATCAGGGTTTGCCCCCGTCCCGTCCGTCGTCGCAGGGCTCCCCGGTATCCGGTCTGACCGATTCCGGATGCGGGGGGACCAGGCACTCCCCATCCATTCCCACGTTGGCGTCCGGGATCTGAAGGTCAATGTCGGGTTGCGTCTCTTCGCCGGACGCATCTTTCTTTTTCCGTTCTTGTATATCGTATGAGTTCATAACGCTGTCCTCCGTGTTGCATGATTTGGGGCTATGGTAGCACGGCCCGCCCGGGCCTCAATGATAAAGAGGAAGGGCCCATACCCGGAAGGCCCTGCGCCAAGGCACGCCCGGGTTTGGTATAGTATAGCACGGTTTTGTCCGTGACGACAAACCGCTTTCCTAAAATAAGCGGTTTGTCGTCACAGAGCGAGGGTTCTCACGCCAGGGCGAGGAGCTGCTGGAGGAAGGCGAGTTGGGCCGCTTCGGCCGCGGCCGGGTCGCTTGATGCGAAATCCGCGTAGCCGGCGTACCCAGCGCCGGTCAACGTGATATGCACGGTTTGATCGATCGTGGATTGGTCGTTGTAGACGATGGTCGCATGGTTTTCATCCGTGGCGGAAACCGTAAGCGTGGCGCCGACCGCAGCCATGAGACCGGCGAGATCGTCCACTCCGGCCAGGGCGACGGTGTCCTGGCCGAGGCTGAAATCCAAAATGCCGTCAACGCTGCCGGAAACGATGTCGTCGTCAAGCCAGACAAAGGTATTGTTCCCACCGCCGCCGTAAAGGACGTCATCGCCCGATCCGCCGCGGATAACGTCGTCGCCCGCCCCGCCGGCAATGGTGGCGTTCCCGGCGGATGCGGTCAGGTCTCAATGCTGCGGGGCGCCGGCGAGGGAGCCGGCCGCGGGG
>JAJBSY010000243.1 GCA_020861205.1 Deltaproteobacteria bacterium
GCCCCACGGTTATGCCGATATGGTCGGCTAGCCCGGTCACGTGGATGCCGTTTTTCCTTTTGACGGCTTTATTCAGGTGAATCTTCGCCGCATGAATGGACGCGTCCGCGTCACGGAGCGTCTCAAAGGCGCCGAACTGGCCGGCCATCCGCGCGAGCAGAGAGCCCTTGGCCTTTTCTGTTGAGAGGGATGCGGGCATACAGCTTTGAACATTTGAGTCATGACCGGCTGCGGCTACAGTGCCGGGCACGGATCAAGCCGGTGTAAAAAAGGGGGAAACCATGATCGACGTGCAACCCTGGATGCGAAGCGCCGTTGCGCGCCTGCGGGAGGAATTCGGCGAGCGCCTGCTTTTTGTCGGTCTGCAGGGCAGTTACCGCCGGGGCGAAGCCCGGGAGGACAGCGACATTGACATCCTGGCCATCTTGGACAGATTGGACGTGACGGATCTCGCGGCTTACCGCAGGGTGCTCCGCACGCTTCCGGAAGGGGAAAAGGCTTGCGGTTTCACGTGCGGCCGGGAGCAGATGCTCGCCTGGCCGCCATTCGAATTGTTCCAGTTTGAGAAAGATACGGACGCCTGGTTCGGCGAACTTGGCGCGCTTCTTCCGCCCTACACCCGGGAAGACACGGTGACCGGGGCAAGGGCGTCCGTCTCGGGCTTGCACCATTATACGGCGTACCTCTATGTTTCCGGTGACGAGGCAACGCGGGCCGACGAGTTGCAAACCGTCTACAAGGGGTTCTTTTTCGCCGCCCAAGTTGTCCACTATTTGCGGAGCGGGGAGTATGCGCGGTCAAAAAAGGAGCTGCTTGCGAGGCTCACCGGCGACGAAGCCGAGTTGCTCCGCCTAGGCATGGACCCTGTCCATTATGAGCGATGCAAAGAAGACGACCCGGACGCGCTTTTCCGGCTCATGCTGGGCTGGACGGGGAATGTTATGCGGGAGTTGGCCGGAGAGGTTCCGGTTCGGACGAGTGGTTGAATGCGAAAAGGCGCGGGAGATGGACCGGATGTCCCCGGAGGCCGGCAGAGTGGAGGGTCGCCGGCCTGTCCAGCTGGAGATGCCGCGGGCCTTGCGTTCTCGCGGGCTACGGGCGGCCCCGCGAAACGGGTTTCCCGGAACGGCGGTGCAGCCATTGGCTGCCGCTTACGACGGCTATGCCGCCAAGAACGAGCGCCGAACCCAGGATGAACCGCGGTTCCAGGGGGCTCCCCGAGCAGGAGTATGCCGAAGGCCACCCCGAATATCGGGGTGAGAAACGAGAGAACGCCCAGGCGCGAAGCCGGATAAACCGTGAGCAGCCAGAACCAGAGCAACATGCTGACCACGCAGACCCCGGCCACCTGGAAAAGCAAGCTGGCCCACACGATGCCGGTCATGGTGAAGCGCGCCTGGCCGGTGAGGGCCGCTGTCGGCAGCAGAAGGCAGAAACAGGTCAGAAGCTGGATGAAGGCCGTCTGGGAGGAGGGCGTATCGGAGAGTCTGGTGCGGATGACCACGGTGGTGGCACCCCAGGACATCCCCGCCAGCAGGCCGAGGCAATCCCCGAGCAGGATGGAGCCCGCGGCCCCGCGGGGCGGAAGAGGGATCATGAAAGGCGATGGCGATGCCAAGGAAGGCCAGGCCCAGGCCGCCCCACTGGATAGGGCGGAGCCGCTCTTCCGCGACCAGGAAGTGCAGGCCCAGGGCCGCGAACGCGGGGGCGGTGTACAGCATGACGACCATGTGGGAGGCGCTCGTGAACCGCAGACCTTCCGCGACGAATAAATATTCGAGGGTGAAAAGCACCCCGGCCGCGAGGCCGGCGCGCCATGCCCCGCCCTTGGGCAGCAGCCCCAGCCCTTTGCCGCGAAGGTAGACGCCGACCACGAGCGCGGCCGGGCCCGAGCGCACGGCCATTTGCAACACCGGGGACATGTCCGGGGCGGCTCCCTTGAGGGCTATCTGCTGCATTCCCCAGATGGCGCAGAGCAGCGTCATCATCCAGGCGGCTCTTCCGTCCATGTTTTTCCGTCCCGCCATGCCTCCTCCCTGTGAAGGGCGCACGGTACACCAGGGCGGGGGGGTCCGCAAGGCCGGAACGCCCGGTGCGGGAGGACGTTTCATAACGGGTATTCTGCCCGGAGCGAACGCGCGGAAAATTACGCGGAGAATGGATCCGGATACGGGCGAGCACGGCCGGATCCGGAATGTGTCGCATCGTACGGCCGGATTTGGTGCGTTCGCTCGTGCAGGGGCCTTCGTACCCGGCCAGGGTTGCAGGGTTTTCCCCTGAGGGCGAGCGGGGCAGGACGCTTAGGCAGAACCTGTTTTTTCGGTCCAAAAATGGATTTAACCGAGGTACAACAGGAATCCCGGATCATGACGGAGCGCACGCCGGTACCTCGCAGCCGTGGCCGGGGGTTATGCGGCCCCTTTGGCCAGCCAGCGCTTGACGGTATTTCTGTCCACGCGGAGACGGGCCGCGGTCCGGGCGATATTGCCGCCTTCCCGGTCCAGCGTTTGGCGCACGTGCCTCATGATGACGGCGTCAAGCGATCCCTGTTCCCCGTCAGCCTGGTCTCGCGTCCGGGCCAAAGAAGCGGTGGCGGAAGCGGGAAGCCCTTGCAGCGTAACATATTTTTCGGCAAAGTTTTCCAACGCGCGGACGTTTCCCTCCCAGGGGCAGTTTTCCAGCTCGCGCAGAAACTGGCGGGAAGGCGGCGGGTAGCGCCAACGGTATTTCGCGCCGTACCTGTCGAGAAAATGAAGAAACAGACGGGGAATGTCCTCCTTTCGTTCCCGCAATGGCGGAATTTCCAGGTCAAGCACGCTCAGGCGGAAAAACAGATCCTCGCGCATCCTGCCCCTCCGCACCTCTTCCTGCGGATCCCTGTTGGTGGCGGCGATGATGCGCACGTTGACCGAAATAACCTTGTTGTCCCCAATACGCATGATTTCGCGGGTTTGCAGGGTTCGCAACAGTCTTGCCTGCAGAAACACGTCCATTTCGGCCACTTCGTCCAGGAAAAGCGTGCCGTTGTGCGCAAGCTCGAACAGCCCGGTTTTCCCGGAGCGTAGGGCGCCGGTAAACGCGCCCGGGGCGTAGCCGAACAATTCGCTCTCCAGCAGCGATCCGGGAAGCGCCGCGCAGTTGACGGCCACAAAAGGGCCTTTCGCGCGCGAACTCGCGTTATGGATGCCTTGCGCGAACAGTTCCTTGCCGGTCCCGGTCTGCCCGTGGATCATGATGCTCGAATCCGTCATGCTGTAGCGTTTCGCCGTTTCGATGGCGGCGCGCATCACATTGCTGGAGTGTATGATGGAATCAAAGGTGTATTTCGCGTAAAAACCCCGGTCCACCAGCTTTGTGCGTATGCTCGTCTCCGCCTGCTGGATGGTCTCCACCGGCTGGAACAAAACGACGATGGAGTCCGCTTCCATATTCTGGGGGCTGCAAACCAGGTCGAGAATAAACCGCCGCTCGCCGATCCGGGTAAGCGTGTTCTGCATGTCCGCGCCACTGGCCACTGCCGCGTTGACGTCCTTGTCCGGAAAAATCGCGTCAAAAGGCTTTCCGATGACGTCCTCGCGCATCATGTGAAGCAGGTTGCACCCGCGTTGGTTGACTTCCTCCACCCGCTTGTCGCCGTTGAGCAACAGCGCGCCCTCTTTGGCGCAATGGAGGACGGCGGAGAGTTTTTTTTCGCTGGCGTGGTGCCTGTTCATGTTGTTGCGCATGAGGACGGCCTGGTCGAAGGCCTCGATGAGCGTTTCCCGGCTGGACTCTATGAGGTGGCAGTCAAGGCCCCTTGCCCTGGTCAGCCGCACGGAAACAACATCGCCTATGATGACGTCGGGTTCCCATGCGATAAGCTCGTCGATGGCGGCGTCGAAACAGTCCCTGTGCAACAGTTCGAAGGCGCGGTAGCGGCGGTGCAGGATATCGCAGACCGGCGTGCAGATGCTGACGAGCGGGTTGTACCCGACGATGGCTATCCGGCTTTCGGGACCGGTGCAGGAATGGATGTAGGCGAAGGCGCTGAAAACGGACGGACGAACCTCCACCACCTCTATGCCCAGCGTTTCGCGGATTCTGAGAGCCGTACCCCCCCTGCTGATCAAGACGTGCGCGCCGCCGGCGATGGCCCGGCGGGCGGTCGATACGCCTTTGCGCATATCCGCCTGGTAGACCCTGATCGGGTATCCCCGTTCGTCTATTATTTCCTGGGCCATGGCGCGCATACTCTCGTAAGGGGCGATAAGGGCGATTTGCATTATGGTCTCCCGTTAATAGCAAGCTATTTTGAAGTATAATGAGAAATACACCATATGCCAAGGTATAATGCACCATTCGAAAGCGAGGTTTTATTATAATTCCCAAAAAAGATAAATGATTTCAAGCTATCGCGATGTGGCACTCCTTTTGCTCAGGTAGAACCGTCCGGACGGTTGCACAGACAGGGCAAAGGGGTTGGTATGGATCGGATCGTTATACTGGCCGACGACTTCACGGGAGCGGCGGATACGGGGGTGCACTTCGCGTGCAGGGGCCTGCGGACGGCCGTTGTCTTCGACAGGCGCGTTATCCCGGCCGCGTTTGATTCCTGTAGGGTCCTCGCTCTCTCTACCGAGACGCGCTATATGACCCCCGAGGATGCGGCCAGGACGGTATTCGATTTAGCGTCGCATTGCAGCCAGGCGGGCGGAACCTTTTTCTTCAAAAAAATAGATTCGGCCATGCGGGGCAATCCGGGTCACGAGACGGCCGCTCTCCTCAAGCGGCTTGCCATGCGGGCAGCCCTCGTTTGCCCGGCGCTGCCCGCGTCCGGCAGGAGCGTCGTTGACGGGATCCTGCTGGTGGACGGAAGGCCGGTACATGAAACGGAACTGGGGCGGGATATATTTACGCCGGTGGAGACTTCCGGCGTCGCCGACCTGTTTGCCAGCCAATCCGGCTTACGGGCGGGCCGCCTCACGCTTGCGGATCTGGAGCGGGGGAAAGAGTATCTCATCCGCAAGGTTCGCGTCTTGCTGGACGACGGCTGCGGCGCCATCGTGCCCGATGCCGTGACGGACAGGCACATGGAGACGCTGGCGGATCTTTTGCTGTATTTTCAGGAACCGGACGACGGCCTGCCGCGTTTGCTGCCCGTCGGTTCGGCGGGTTTGGGAAAAGCGCTCGCCGCCGCGCTGGCCGAGCCGGTTATCCGCGAAACAATCCGGCCGCACGGCCGCTTGCTGGCGGTGGTCGGCAGCCTGAACGCTTCGGCGCTGGAGCAGATGCGATACGGGGTGGAAAGCGGGCGGTTCGTTCATCTTCCCTTCAGTGTCGAAGCCGCGCTGGATGATCCCGAGCGGGAATGCGGCAGGCTTCTGCGGGCCTTGCCCCGCGGCGGGCATGTGATACTGCATGGGGAAAGCATGGAGGATGCCGCCGCCATTACCACCGGTTCGGGCGCGGACGTAGCCGAAGCCTACGGCGCGCTTGTGTCGGGCGTGTGCCGCCATGCGCCCTTTACATCCGTATACGCAACCGGCGGCAATATCGCCATGAGCGTTGCCAGGCATCTCGGGCTCGGCAGCCTCGAACTCGAGGAAGAGCTGCTGCCCGGCGTCGCGCTCAGTTCCTGTTTCAGCAGGGAAACGGACGTGCGCTGGTTTATCTCCAAGGCCGGGAGTTTCGGGAACAAAAATACGCTGGCGGCTATCGCCGACACCCTTAACCGATAGGACATTCCGTTCATGACAACGCACCGGAAAAAATTGGGCATCACCATGGGGGACCCGGCCGGCATAGGGCCGGAGATCATCGTTAAGGCGTTGCGGGAAAAACACCTCTACGACCTCTGCATCCCCGTCGTGCTGGCGGACCCGGCCTGTATGCGGCGCGCGATCGACGATATCGTGAAAACGCCGATGGCCCTGAACGTCATCTCTTCCACGGAGGAGGCCAAGGGCGAACCCGGCATCATGGATGTGCTTCCGGTCACGCCGTCGCCGCTTGACGGCATCAGTCTCGGCAAGGTGGACGCGCGTTGCGGCGACGCCGCCTTCCGTTCCGTGGAGGCCGCCATCCGTCTGGCCATGAGCGGGGAACTGGATGGAACCGTTACCGCGCCCTTGAACAAGGAGGCCATGAATCTCGCCGGGCACCACTTCGACGGCCATACGGAAATTTACGCGACCCTGACA
>JAJBSY010000328.1 GCA_020861205.1 Deltaproteobacteria bacterium
TCGCGGGCCGGGCATGGGAAAAGGCCTTGAATGGCTCGCTCGTATCCGGGAGGAAACCGGGCTGCCGGTGGTGACGGACGTGCATGACCCGGAAGAAGCGGCTCGCGCGGGAACCGTCGTGGACATCGTTCAAATTCCCGCCTTTTTGTGCCGCCAGACCAACCTGTTGGCGGCGGCGGCCAAAACGGGGAAAATCGTCAATATCAAGAAAGGGCAGTTCCTGTCCCCCTGGGATATGCGCCCTGTCGCGGAAAAGGTACGCGGTGCCGGCAATAACCGGATATTGCTGACGGAACGCGGGGCAAGCTTCGGCTATAATAATCTGGTCGTGGATATGCGGTCTTTCCCGGCCATGCGGGAGATAGGCTGCCCGGTAATCATGGACGCCACCCATTCGGTGCAGTTGCCCGGCGGCCAGGGAACCAGCTCCGGCGGCGAACGCCGGTACGTTCCCACCCTGGCCAGGGCCGCGGTGGCCGCCGGGGCGCACGGCGTTTTTCTCGAATGCCACCCGGATCCGGACAACGCCCTTTGCGACGGCCCGAACAGTTGGCCGCTGAAAAATCTGCCCTCCTTGCTGCGCGATTTGGCCGCGCTGTGGGAGTTGACCTATGTCCGCTGAGTTTTCGTTCGCTCCGGACATCGAACGCTTTACGGCGCTCCCGGATCCGGTGCGGGCGCGCATTGCCAAGGCGAAGCTCGTGGTCCTCGACGTTGACGGCGTATTGACCGACGGCGGCGTATATTACGGGCCGGACGGGGGTGTTACCAAAAGATTCAACGTGCAGGACGGGCTCGGCATTGAAGTGGCCCGCCAAAGCGGGCTCCTTCGTTTCGCCGTCATCACGGGAATGGACAAACCCGCTGTGGCCGCGCGACTTCACGATTTGCATATTGACGATTATTTTCCCGGTCTTACTGATAAACGGGAAAGTTGCGAGATTGTGCGCAAACGGCACGGGTTCACCAACGAGGAAGTCGCCTTCATCGGAGACGACTGGATCGATATCCCCGTGATGACCCATGTCGGCGTGCCGTTGGCCGTCGGCAATGCCCAACCGGAAACAAAAGCCGCCGCCGTGTATGTTACCCAGGCGCATGGCGGGAACGGGGCGGTGCGAGAGGCCATTCGGCTGATCTTGCATTGCAAGGGGCAACTTGAGCATGTTTTTGCCGCCTGGATGAAGCGAAACAATACATGAAAAAAATTATCGGCGCTCTGGGCGTCCTTCTCGCTCTGGGCGTTGGCTGGTATATATTCACCGACGGTACAATGAGCCTTGGCGCGGCCAAAAAAAAACTCGTGCAAAAGGCTCAGGATGCCGTTGTCAGTAATGCCGATCCCGAAGATGTCGCGGCGCTTGCCATGAAAGCCATCAACCTGACGCAGGGCGAGCACGGGGCCGAGCTTTGGCGGCTCAAGGCCAACTGGGGCAACATGCGCCGTAAAGACAACGTGATGGAGCTTGAAAAACCCGACTTCACGTACTATATGCCTCCTGATAATAAAGCGATATTCATTGTTGGCGACAAGGGCGAAATAGAGCAGGAATAGCAAAAGATCCGCTTTATCGCTTCCGTTGGCGCCACCTATGAAGGCCGAAGACTGGAGGCGGCCGAGATTCTCTATTTGGGAAAACCCCGGGAAATCATCTGTCCCCAAGGCTGAACGGTGAAAGGGGAGGGATACGAGGGTTCGGCCAATCGTGTCGTCTGGCATATGAACGATCAGATCATAGAAGCGTTCGGCGATGTCGACGTTTCGTTCGAACAGGACATTTTCACCCCTCAACCGGATAGTCCGGAAACACCCGCGTCCGACGACCGCTCCGCTCCGGAAAATACGCAAGGATGACCATGCGAAGGAATACAATGCGCACTGCCGCCGTGGCGCACGACGGTTTATCCGGTCTGTGCAAGACCGCTGTTTTGTTGGCCCTGTCCGCGCTCATATTGTGCGTTCCCGCGGCCATGGCCCGGGCCGCCGCCGCTCCCAAGGGAAACAGCACGCGGATCATTTCCGAAAAAATGACCTATGACGCGAACAAGAATCAGGTTGTTTTCGAGGGCAAGGTCCACGTTATCCGGCCGACCATGGAAATATGGTCCGAAGTGTTGACCGTCATCCTGGACGACAAAGGCGGGAAAAGCACGGCGCCCGCCCAGGGCGCCAACGCGTTGGGCGCTGGCGGCAAGGTTGACAGGATTATCGCGGAACGAAATGTGCGGATCAAGCAGGACGATAAAATCGGTACGTGCGGCAAGGCGACCTATTTTGTCAACGCCAATAAAATCGTCATGGAGCAGGATCCTTTGCTTGTTGACGGCGACAACCGCATCCGCGGCCGGATCATTAACTACTACACCCAATCGGGGAAAAGCGAAGTCATCGGCAATGTCGATGTGCAGTTTACCACGGAAGACAACAAATCCCCGTCGCTTCCCGGTATTGACGTCGCGCCGTCGGATGCGCCCGCCGACGCCGACGACAGGACGCAGCAATGAGTATTCTGCAAGCTGACGGGTTGCGTAAACGGTACGGAGACCGCGAGGTCGTGCGCGGTGTTTCCGTGTTCGTCGACCAGGGCGAGGTCTGCGGGCTCCTCGGTCCCAACGGTGCCGGCAAAACAACGACATTTTACATGCTCACCGGCATCCAGAAACCCACCGCCGGCGAAGTCCGGCTGGACGACAAGGTAATTGCGGATTGGCCCCTGCACGAACGCGCTCGGGTCGGCGTTTCCTACCTGCCGCAGGAAAGTTCGGTTTTCCGCCGCTTGTCCGTCATGGACAACCTGCGCGTCATCCTGGAGCACACTGGGCTTTCCCGGAAGGCGCAAAAAGAAAAAGCCGAATCGCTTCTTGAGGAATTTCATATCGCGCATCTGGTCAATTCCCTGGCCGCCCATCTTTCCGGCGGGGAGCGGCGGCGTCTTGAAATCGCGCGCGCGCTTATCCGGGAACCGAAGTTCGTTCTTCTGGATGAACCGTTTGCGGGCATAGACCCCTTGGCCGTGGACGACATCCAATCGCTTATCATCGGCTTGAAAGGCAAAGGTATCGGCATCCTTATTTCCGACCACAACGTTCGCGAAACCTTGCGTATTTGTGACCGCGCCTACCTCATGCATGAAGGCGAGGTAATCGTGGACGGCACCCCCGAGGCCATCGTTGCGAACCCCAAGGCCAGAAGGGTTTACCTTGGTGAAGGGTTCTGCTTGTGACGGTTGCCGGAGGCTGCGGTTTCGCTCCCAGGCCGCCCGTATAAACTACTTGCGTTTTTTCCGTTTTCCGCTATTTTGTTTTGCCGCTCGCGATTACCGCGTGAGCGCCATATCCGACGCAGGGAGGTGATTGTTTTGCCCGGAGTATATCTTAACGATGACGATTACAGCTTCGACATCGCGCTTCGCCGTTTCAAGAAGCAGGTGGAAAAGGCAGGCATTCTTTCGGAAATGAAAAAACGCCAGCATTATGAAAAGCCGAGCGTCATGCGTAAGAAGAAAAAGGCCGCCGCCCGCAAGCGTCTGCTTAAAAAGATGAGAAAAATCAACCAGGGGTAACCCATGGCTGAGGGGACGCGTTTCCGCCTCCGTTCAACCTTACTCCATTGTCCCCATGACACGGCCGGGAAACCTGGAAAAACAGGTTTCCCTGTTGCGTCTTATGCTTGCCCGATATAACGCGCGGACGACTGTACGGTTTTCACCGCGTCGGCTTTTCAATTTCGGCCTTCCGGTCCGAAGTTGCACCCAAACCCTCGGGGACCCGCCATGAGCTTAGCAGAGCGTATCGATGCCGACTATATTGCCGCTTACAAAGGGAAGGACGCCCTGCGTCTTTCCGTTTTACGGCTTCTCAAAACGTCCATGAAGAACCTCCTTGTCGAGCGTATGCAAAAGCCGCTGGAGGAGGGGGATATCCTCGACCTCGTCGCCAGGCAGTGCAAACAGCGCCAGGATTCCATCGCGCAGTATTCGGCCGCCGGCAGGCCCGATCTTGCCGCCAAGGAAGAGGAGGAACTGGCTATCCTGAAGGAATATATGCCGGAACAGATTTCCGGCGACGCCCTGAAGACCTTGATTGCCGAGCTTGTCCGGAAAACGGGCGCATCCGGTCCCAGGGATATGGGAAAGGTCATGCAGGCTCTTGCCGCTGACCACAAGGGGCAATATGACGGCAAGGAAGCCAGTTCCCTTGTCAAGGGCATCCTGGCGGGCTGATCATCCATGGATACGCGGGCGCTGACCCTTCTGGAGCTGCCCAAGGTACTGACGTATCTTGCGGATAAAGCCGTTTCCGATGCCGGTAAAGCGGCGTGTCTCGCCTTGCGCCCGCATTGCGACATCGATTCCGTCCGTAAAGCCGGCGCATGGTTCGCCCAGGGGAGAGTCTGGAAGGCCACGTCCGGCTTCGTCCTGCCCGCTTTCCTGAGCCTGGACGGCGTTCTCGCGTACCTGGAAACGCCGGCAGCTTTGCTGGATCTCGACGCCTTGTGGGGGCTCAGGCAGACCCTCGTGCCCGCCAAGGAACTTCTCGAATCGCTTGAAGAGACGGATTCGCCGGACGGCGAGTCGCAGTGGCCGCTGCTCGCGGAGCGGGCGAAATCTTTTGTGTTCCCGCACCAGAGCATTACCGCGCTCGTCCGGTGCCTCGCGGACGACGGCCGGTTGCGGGACGAGGCGTCGCCCGAACTTCTGCTCGCGCGCGGCGGTATCCGTTCCCTGCACCAGACCTGTACGCGCAGGGTCCGGGAATTCATCCAGCAAAACAATCTGGAGCAATTCCTCCAGGACGACTTCATGACCCTGTCATCAGACCGCTACGTTTTGCCGCTCAAAGCAAACTTCAAGGGACGGCTTCAGGGGGTCATCCACGATTATTCCCAAACGGGAGAAACCTGTTATTTCGAACCGGTTTTCCTGATGGAAGTCAACAACCGGTTGCAGGAATTGAAACAGGAGGAACGTGAGGCGGAAATCAAGGTCCTGCAATACCTGACGACCCTGATGCAAGGCGAGCTGCCCGCGATCCGCGACGTTTACGCGCTCCTTACCGATATCGACGTCACCCTCGCGGTCGCGTCCCTGGCCGATACCTATGACGGGGTAAGCCTGGAGTTCGGGGAAGACGAGCCGGTTTCGCTGCACAACGCCTGCCATCCTCTTCTATCTTTGCAGCATAAGGCCGACCCCAAGGCGTCGCCGTCCCCGGTTCCCGTGGACGTTCTGCTTAAAAGGGACCAGCGTGCGCTCATCATAAGCGGCGGCAACGCGGGCGGGAAGACCGTCACCCTTAAAACGCTGGGGCTTGCGGCGGTGATGGGCATGTGCGGTATTCCGGTTCCGGCTTCGCCGGGCAGCACGCTGCCGCTCTGGCGCGACATGCAGGTCTTTATCGGCGACGAGCAGAGCCTGGAGGACCATGTTTCAACCTTCACGGCCCAGATCCGCAACCTGTCCAAGGTCTGGGACGATATCGGAAAGCACAGCCTGGTCATCCTCGACGAATTCGGCGCGGGAACAGATCCGGCTCAGGGCGCGGCCCTGGCGCAAGCGGTCGTGGACGGGCTGCTCGACGCGGGCGCGTACGTTCTGGCTGCGACGCACTTTCCCGCGCTTAAGGCGTACGCCTTGTCGCGCGAAGGGGTCCGGGCCGCTTCCGTCCTCTTCGATCCGCAGTCCAAAAAGCCTCTCTTCCGTCTGGCCTACGATCAGGTAGGCGCCAGCCAGGCCCTGGACGTGGCCCGAGAACACGGCCTGCCCGAACAGGTTCTGCGCCGGGCGGAGCAATACCTCCTCCTGGACGGGGCGGATACCGGCAGCCTCATAGACCGGCTCAATGCCTTGGCGGTCGAGCGCGAAAAAGAGATTGCCGGACTTGAGGCGGAACGCAAAAAGCTGAACGACAAACGGATTCGGCTGGACGAAACGTTTGCCAGGGAGCGGGAAGCTCTCTTCGGCCGGATCCAGGCCGATGCCCAGAGCGTGCTTAGGGAATGGAAGATGTCGCGCATCAGTCATAAACAGGCGCTCAAGGAACTTTCCAAGGCGCGCAAAAGCCTGATCGCGGAAACAACGGATACGACAGCCGCGAGCGCCACGGGCGAGGAAACGCCCACGGCCGATTTCCATCCCGGCATGGTGGTTCGCTATACGGCCTGGGACAAGGA
>JAJBSY010000287.1 GCA_020861205.1 Deltaproteobacteria bacterium
GTATATACCATGACGGCGCCGTACGCCAATATAGCCACGACGAGAATCGTTCCCAAAACGAACAAGAGCCGCTTGCCGCTCCGCTTTTCGTCGGCCTTCGCCGGGGGAACCGGCGCCACCACGTCGTCAAGGGAGGCCGGAGGAGCGGGAACTGCCGGCGATTCCCCAGCGTCACTCCCGTATCCGGCTCCGGCATCCGAATCGATCGAAGCGAAGTCCGGCGGGACGGCATCGCCATCCGCCGGAACTTCGGTCGCCGATTGCTCGGGAATTGAAGGCGCGTCTTCCGGCATGGAAAATTCCCGCGCCACGGAAACGTCGGCAACCGGCGAGGCGGGGCCATCCATATCCGGAAGCGCGAACACGTTGCCGCAATTGGAACAACGGGCTTTGCGGCCCGGGCGGTACTTGTCGTCCGGTATCTCGAATTTCGTTTCGCAACTGGGACAAGATACAATCATGCGGCTTCCTTTGCGATGCCGGGAAAAATGCCTTGCCGAAGCCATTCACCCGGATCGTATAGTAATTTCTTACGATACTCCGCATACCCCGGCAAGGCAAGTGCCGTGCACAGGGCAGCGCATCAATTTGACGTAAGCAGATTGAGGCACAGGAAATCATTCGGCGCGGACTTCGTAAATGGCCGGGAGTTCGCGATACCGCTCCGCGTAGTCCAGCCCGTATCCCACGATAAAGCCTTCATCAAGGGTGAAGCCGACAAAATCCGGCGTAACGGCCACTTCCCGGCGTTCCTTTTTATCCACCAGGACGGCGAGCCTGAGGGAGGCCGCCCCGCGAACGGCGAACAGTTTCAGCAGGAAATCCATGGTATGGCCGGAGTCGATGACGTCTTCAACGATCAGGACATGCTTTCCCTCGAGCGACAGATCAACGTCTTTTGCGAGCATTACGTCGCCCGCGCTTTTCATGCCCGAGCCGTAACTTGCAAGACGCACGAAATCAAGCTCGGGCCTGACGGTCAACTCTTTTACCAGGTCGGAAAAAAACATGAACGCGCCTTTCAGGACGCAGACGACAACCAGGGATTTCCCTTCATACAAGCGATTGATCTCCGCGCCGATTTCCCGCACACGGGCGGCGATGGTTTCCCGGGTGTAGACGCACCGCAACGGGTCCTGCCGCATCACACGCTCCTGATCATTGCGATTTCGTCGCAGTTGGGAAACTTCGGGCAATGGATGCAATCCGTCCAGATTTTCTGCGGCAGGGTTTCCTTGGGGACTTCCGTAAACCCCGCGCTGCTGAAAAAGGCCGTTTCAAACGTCAGGGTGAACACCTGGGAGATGCCGAAGGCGGCGGCATCCTCCAGGCAGGCGTTAACCAGCTTGAGCCCCAGACCCTGCCGCCTGTACGCATCTGAAACGTACAGGGAACGCACTTCCGCCAGGTTCTCCGCGATAAGGGCGAGCGCGCAGCATCCGGCGAGCGCCCCGCCCGGTTCGTCCACGAAAACGAAAAAATCCCGCAACGCTGTATACAACTGCCCGCGCGACCGGGGCAACAACAGCCCTTTTTCCGCTCCCGCCACAATCAGCGCGTGCATGGGCGCAACATCGACGCTGTGCGCCTTGCGCAACACAAGACTCATTACCGTGGCTCCATATGCGACCGCAAAAATTCCCGCAGGTCGGCTTCGGGTATCAACCCGGCGGCGTTGCCGATGCCTTCGCCATTCCCGTCAAACACCAGCATATGCGGAATTCCCGAAACGCCGGCTGCCCGCGTCAGGTCATCCGAGGCTTTTTTCACAGGATAGTTGAACCGTGTCTTTGCGACATACTTCCGGAGCTCGTCTTCGTCCTGGTCCACTGAAGCTCCGATGAGAATAAGCTTGTCCTCACCGTACTCCTCCCGAATGCGGATCAAGGAGGGTATCTCCTCCCGGCAGGGCGGGCACCAGGTGGCGAAAAAATTGACCATGACGATTTTCCCCTTGCTGGCCTTCACAAGCTCTTCGAGCCGGTCAAAGGTAAACGTCTCGAAAGAGGCCGCCCCGGCAGCCGAAGGCCACCACGCGAAAAGGGCCAGCAAAACAAACACAAGCGCGACGCGCGTTCCGTATCGTTTCATACGATCCTCATTTTCCCGTCAACTGCCGCGCGACGCGGACGGCGTCCACGGCGTCGGAAGAGTAGTGAGCTCCAATACTTTCGGCGAAGGAAGGCGTCACCACGGCGCCGCCGACCATCACCGGCACGGACAAACCTTCCCGCTGCAGCATCTCCACGGTTTCGCCCATTCGGACCATGGTCGTGGTCATCAGGGCGGAAAGCCCGATAACCGCCGCCTTTTCACACCGGGCCGCCTTGACTATCTCCGCCGCGGGCACGTCCTTGCCCAGGTCGATGACGTCAAATCCGTGGTTCCGCAACATCAGATTGACGATGTTCTTCCCGATATCATGGATATCACCCTCGACCGTCGCTGTCAGCACCACCGTTTTCTCTTCGCTGCGGGCGTCTTTTTCCAGCAGCGGCCGCACAACGGCGAAGGCGGTCTGCATGGTTTCCGCCGAGCGGATGAGCTGCGGCAGGAAATACTCCTTGCGTTCGTATTTCGCCCCCACCTCCGTGATGGCCGGAATAAGATCCTCCGCGACCAGTGCGAAGGGATCCCGACCGGCGTCAAGCGCGGCCGTCACCATGCCTGCGATTTCCTCTTTCCTGCCGAGGACCACCGCCTCGAACAAAGAAAGGGCCTCCCCGGGTTTCGGTCCGTCGCCTTTCGCCGAAACGACGCTCGAATCGCCGGGTTTCCAACCGGTATACGTGTCAATGAAGCGCTCCGCGGCCACATCCCTTCCCGCCAACAGATCCGAGACGGCCACGGCTTCCCTGATCCTGCCGTTGCCGGGGTTGGCGATGCAGGCGTTCAATCCAGCGCCCGCGCTCATGCCCAGGAAACCGGCGTTGACCAATTCTCTGGCGGGCAGGCCGAAGGAGACGTTGGAAAGCCCGGCGGTTGTCGGCAAATTGAGCGTCTCCCGGCAGTAGCGTATGACCTCAAGGCACTCCAGGGCGGCCCGCGGGTTCGCCGAAACCGTCAGGACAAGGACGTCGACTATCGCAAGGTGGCGCGGAATGTTCAAGGCCTCCATGGCGGCAAGCATGGACTCGATGATGGCGATCCGTTCGGCGGCGCTCTCCGGCAGTTTTTTGCCTTTCAGGGGCAGCAGGATGAAGGGCGCGCCGTGATCGCGGCACAGGGGACCCAGGCGTTCGAGGTTGCCGGGTTCATTGCTGATGGAATTCACAAGCGGTGAAGCGGGATACACGGACAAGGCGGCGGCCACGGCTTCGGCGTTGGAGGAATCAAGCGCCAGGGGGACGGCGTGACGGGACGTCAAGGCGGTCACAAGCTCGGGCAGCAACGCGGCTTCATCGACAAGTGGCGCGCCGACGTTAACGTCGAGCACGTGCGCCCCCGCGGCGATCTGCTCATCGGCAAAACGCAAAGCCGTGGTAAACTCTCCGGCCGCGAGTTCCGCGGAAAGCTGTTTTTTTCCGGTCGGATTAATACGCTCGCCGATGATTCTGAAGGGTTCTTCATAGCCGATACGGACGAGGCGGGAACGGCTGGTGACCGTGATGCCGCCGGCCATGGACGGAGCGTTCCGAGAAACAACGCCGGGCTCGACAGCTGCGTGCAGGGCGCGGATATGCTCCGGCGTCGTGCCGCAACACCCCCCGACAAGCTGCACGCCGCTCAACGCCATGCCCCGGGCGGCTTCAGCGAAGGCGTCCGGAGGGAGGCGGAAGAGGGTCTCCCCGTTGACCAGTTCCGGGAGGCCCGCATTGGGCTCCGCCATGACGGGCACGGGCGAGACGGCAAGCAGCCGCGAAGCGACTGCGGCCATTTCACCCGGACCGGCGCTGCAGTTCGTCCCGATGAAGTCAACGCCCATATTGGCGGCCGTTGCGGCAAAAACTTCGGGCGAAGACCCGGTAAGGCTGCGCCCGTTTTCGAACGTCATGGAAACGCCGACGGGCAGGGCGCATTCCTTGCGGGCCGCGACGACGATGGCCTTGACCTCGGCGATATCGAACTGGGTCTCGGCCAGCAGGAAATCGGCCCCGCCGGCGACAAGGCCGCGTATCTGTTCACGGAAAGCCGACACAAGATCGTTGAAGGAAATCTCCCCCAAGGGAGGGACGAACGTTCCCGAAGGGCCTATGCTTCCCGCCACGAAAACCCGGCGGCCCAGATCCGAAGCGGCGCTATCCGCGGCCTCGCGGGCGATTTCGGCCATGCGGCTGTTGAACGCCGCCGCGTCGAGCCCGGCGGGAAGTTTGTACCGCGTGCCGCCGAACGTGTTGGTGGTCAGGATATCGGCCCCCGCCTCCGCATATTCGCGGTGAATGGCGCGCAACGTGCCCGGGGATTCCAGACAGAACGCCTCGGGGCTGACGCCGGCGGGAAGACCGCGAGCCTGCAGCATGGTTCCAAGACCGCCGTCGAAAAACAGCCGCTTGCCGGACAGCAATACGGATAAGAACTCGGACACACCCAACTCCTTGCTCGTGCGCCTTCCCGGGACGTTCAACGGCCGGGCAGAGGCATCGTTGCTCACGCCAGCCTTTTCCTACTGAAAAAGCGGCAAAAGGACAAATAAAAACTCGAGGACGCCGTTGCGCGACATGATATTTATCCCGGCCTCCTTATATGATCTTTTCATAAAAAAAAATGTTATGCTATATTAAGGAACAGGCGCTTTGCGGGAAATTATAACAGGAAGCGGGCGGGTCCGATCGCTCTTTTCTTGCCCCAAAGCTTCTGATAAGGATATCGCAAATGAAAGCATCAAAAAATACGCCCTCCGACGGGAAGGCACGCCATACGGAACACGATACGGCCGATACCGACCTCCTTCTCGAGGACAGCCCCGAGGAAGAGCAGGATTCCGACGAGGATTCTCCTGAGGTTCTCCTTGACCCGGAGGATATGGAGGACGTTGCAAACCTCGACCAGGACGACGAATCTCTCGCCGCCCTGCTTCCGGAGTCCGACCTTGCGGACAAGCCCTTGCCGGTGCCCGTCAGCCGGCCCGGGACCACTGACAGCCTCGGCCTGTATATCCGGGAAATCAGCAAATTCCCGCTTCTCAAGCCGGAGGAAGAATACGCTCTCGCCCGCAAGGTCATAGACGAAAACGATCCGGACGCGGCGTTCAGGCTGGTGTCTTCCCACTTGCGCCTGGTCGTCAAGATAGCCATGGACTTCCAGCGCCGCTGGATGCAGAACGTTCTCGACCTCATCCAGGAGGGCAATGTCGGGCTTATGCGCGCGGTGCACAAGTTCGATCCGGAAAAAGGCATTAAGTTTTCCTATTATGCCGCCTTCTGGATCAAGGCGTACATACTCAAGTTCATTATGGACAACTGGCGTATGGTCAAGATCGGCACGACCCAGGCCCAGCGCAAGTTGTTTTACAACCTGAACAAGGAACGCCAGAAACTCATAGCCCAGGGCTACGACCCGGATGCGGCCACCCTTTCCAAAAACCTCAACGTGAGCGAACGGCAGGTTACGGAAATGGAGCAGCGCATGGACGGTTCCGACGTTTCCCTTGACGCCACCGTCAATACGGACGGTTCTCCGGGAACCAGCCGCGTCGAGCTTCTCCCCGCCCTGGGGCCCGGCATCGAGGACGTGCTCGCGGACGACCAGATAGCCTCCCTGGTGCGCGAAAAACTCGCGACGATTGTTCCTTTGCTTTCGGACAAAGAAGCGTATATCTTGGAGCACCGGCTTTTGACCGATGAGCCGGTAACCCTTCGGGAAATCGGAGAAAAATACGACATCACCCGCGAAAGGGTACGCCAGATCGAGGCGCGTCTCCTGCAAAAGGTTCGCGATCATTTGTTCAAGGAAATCAAAGATTTTTCACAGGACTGGATCAACGAAGACTGACGCGGCCAGGTTTGTGCCCGGCGGACGACTTGCCACCCAAGGAAATACATGAACCTCTTTTTTACCCGCGTCCCATCCGGGCGATCCTCATCCGGGCATTTTGCCGCCCGCGCGGACCCGGACCGCCAGAGAAACAGCCCGGCACGCCGTGCGCTATTCCGTACCCTTGTCTTAGCCTTGCTCGTTCTCGCCGGATGCGCCAGGGACAGATCTTCCGG
>JAJBSY010000102.1 GCA_020861205.1 Deltaproteobacteria bacterium
GAGTCTTCCTTCATCTTGTCCGCCCCGGGGTGCATGGGAACGCCCGTTTGCAGGTCGAACATGGGAGACGGCGCGGTGGCCGGGTCAAGGGCCGGATCGCGGGAGGCCGCGAGCTCCTCGAGCGCCACGGCCAGGGGGTTGGCCGTGGGTTGCTCCGGGAGCTCTTCCACGGCGGTATAGAGGTCGGCGGGCTCGGCCGCCGGGGCGGGCGCTTCCGCCACTTCCGGTTTGGGCGGACGCGCGGGCTCGATGGGCAGCGGCTCGCGCATAAGGCCCGACCCGGTCGTCTTGCTGGCGTTGTGAAGCTTCTGCCCCAACTGCTCGTACAGCATGTCCGCCAAGCCTATGCCGCCGGCGGAGGCCATCTTCTTGGCAAGCTCCACGTCGAACATGGACTGGTAGGCTTCCTCATCCTTACTATGGAGGTAGCCTTCCTTTTTCACGTTCTTGCGCATCTGTTCCCACATCTTCTGCAGGAAGATGGATTCAAACCCCTCGCAGGCCTCACGCAGTTTCTTTTCCTCGGACGGCCCGCCGCTGACGCGTTTCTTCATGGCGTCAATGGAAAGCTTCCGCTGCACCCGGTCCGATTCGTTGGCCGAATCCAGAGCGGCGCGCGGATCAACGGGAACCGGCAACATGTCAGATCACCTCCAGCGCCGCGTGGAGAGCGCCCGCCGCCTTCAGCGACCGCAGGATGGAAATGAGGTCGCGCGGGGTTGCGCCGAGCGAATTGAGCCCGTCCACAAGTTCCTGCAGGGTCGCGCCTTCGACAATATTCAGGTTGCGCTGTTCCTCCGCCGTGTTGATGTCCGTGCGCGGCACCGCGACCGTGGAGCCGCCGCTGAACGGGGCGGGCTGCGAGACATCCGCGCCTTCCGCGACCACCACCTGGAGGTTGCCGTGCGCCACGGCCACGCGGGAGATGCGCACGTCGCGCCCGAGGATGACCGTGCCGGTCTTCTCGTCCACCACCACGCGGGCGGCCGCGTCGGGCATGATTTCGATATTCTCGAGGGACGCCATCAACGGCACGAGGTTGCCCCTGAAATCGGTGGGTATCTGGAGTTCCACCGTGGAAACGTCCGTGGCCCGGGCGAAGCTGCCGCCGAGCGCGTCATTGATGCGTTCCGCCACCTGGTTGGTGGTGGAGAAATCCGCCGCGTGCATGGCGAGCGTCAGCTTGTCCTGCTGGTTGAACTTGAAGGGGATGCCGCGTTCCACCGTCGCCCCGCCGGGAATGATGCCGACGGTGGTGATGTTTTTCTGGGCCGAGGCCGCGTTGCCCTGGACGCTGAACCCGCCGATGGCGAGCGAACCCTGGGCCAGCGCGTACACGTTGCCGTCAATGCCCTTGAGGGGCGTCTGGAGCAGCACGCCCCCGAGCAGGCTGGTGGCGTCCCCCAACGAGGAGACGGTCACGTCGAGCTGGGCGCCCGGCTTGGAGGAAACGGGCATCTTCACGGTCACCATGACGGAAGCCACGTTTTTGGGTTTGAGCTGCTTCTGGTTCACGGATACGCCCATGTTCTCCAGCATGTTGACCATGGAGCGCATGGTGAAGGTCGAATCCTTCTTGTCGCCGGTGCCGTTGAGGCCGACAACCAGGCCGTACCCGACCAGCTGGTTGTCCCGCACGCCGCTGAAGGTGGCGATATCCTTGATGCGCACGGCGTCGGCCGTCAAGGGCGTCAGGATCATGGCGGCCAGCAGAAAAACAGCAACCATCGGTTTTTTATTGAAATATTGAGCCATATCCAACCTCGCTGGGTCAAAGTGCCTGTTTGCACAGGTCTCTTTGCACAATCCGTTCCAAACCCGGGAATTCCGTGGTTCTATCCGTTTACGCGTCGCCGGATCTGCCCGGAACGGCGGCGGCGGTCCCGCCGGGTCGGGCAAATACCCGGCAAAACCGCCGCCGCGCATTCCCGGGGAAAGGATACGGTTAAAACGGCCAGATGATATCCAGCAGGCGCGTCAACCAGCCGGACTTCTGTTTGTCCGCGAGCACACCCTTGCCGTAGTAGTCGATGCGCGAGTCCGCCATCTGCGTGGACAGGACGGAGTTGTCCGAATCGATGTCGCGTTGGCGGATCAGGCCGGTGACGACCATGTACTGGGTTTCGTCGTTGACCTTGATCTCCCGAGCGCCCTGCACCTGCATGACGCCGTTGGGCAGCACCTGCACGATGCGCGCGCCCATGGTGGCGGTGACGTAGTTTTCCCGCTTGGTTTCGCCGGTGGCTTCGTGGTCGGAGACCCTGGAGGTGGAAAGCATGGGCTCGGCGCCGACCTTCCCGGAAAGCCTGTTGCTGCCCACGAAGAAGGGCGAGACGGTCCGCGCGCCGAAGGCCGCGCCCACGCTGAAGGTGTTGGTGGTTTCGCGCTCGGCGGTGGTGTCCACCTTGCTTTTCGACTTGGACGTTTCCACGATTTTCACCAGGATGATGTCGCCGACCTTCCTGGCCCGGTTATCGTCGAAAATGTAATGGGACTTGGCTTCCGAAAACAGCGAGCCCGGGTTGTCATAGGCTTCTTCCGGCTCGGTGTACGCCTGCGGCGCCACCATCGGGGGCATGGGGCTGGGCTGGCGGGCCGCGCCGTTGCACCCGCCGAGGATGATCACCGCCGCCAGGATGCCCGCCAAGGGCAGGGGGGGCCGCGTCAGGGATACGTGAAGGATGTTTTTCATGGTCTTTCTCCGCCCGGAATGCCGGGGAAATGCTATCTGACGATTACCGTCTGGCCGTCACGCACGGTGGCGCGCAGCTGTTTTTTACTTTGCAAGTTACGTACCGCGATGGTCTCGCCGCTCGCGCCGTCGCTCATCGCCTCGCCGGGAACACTGAGGGTGAAATTCTTCCCGATGTACATCATGGTCACGGGCGCGCCTTTGACCACGGTCGGGATCACCGCGACGTCCGTCTGCATGATGGGTTGTCCGCTCATGACGGGCCGCTGCATCCGCCAGGGGCCGCCCCGGCCGTCCCAGACGACGCCCTTGATGTGGGCCAGGTTTTTCCGGGCGAACGTCACCCGTTCCGGGGTGAGGATTTCATCCTTGTTAAGCGGAACGCCCGCGCAGGGAATTTCCGCCCATACGTCCAGGAACACGGTGCCGGTCACCCGGCGCACGACGCTGCCGTCGATATCCTTGACCGCGATGCGGAGCGAAAGCCGTCCGGGGATCAAGTCCACCGGGCCTTCGAGCTCAACGGTCTGCGCTTCCGAGGAAAGAAAAAGGGAGGACGGCAGGCGGAAATCCTGCAACGAGGCTTCGCCCGGCAGCGTGTGGATATGCGGCGTCAAGGTTTTGACCACCAGGTTCCGCAACGCGTCGCCGTCAAGCACCGCCCCGCCCTGCTGGAGGGTAAGGGACGCGGGATACACGCACAGGGACGAAAGCTCCCCGGCGTAATACGCCATGGCTTGCTGGATCTTGGGGCGCGTCATGTTCATGGGTTTGCCCGGCGGGGGCGAAGCCCAGAGCTCCACGCTCGAAAGTTTTGCCCACAGTTCCGGGTCGATGGAACCTACCGGTTGGGCGATCTCCCCAAGTTGCACAGTTTTCCCGCGCACCACGGCGGCATCCTTGATTTTCAGCTTCCAGCCGCCGTCGTACAACCCCTTGCCGAACCCCGCCGATGGCAGGGCCGCGATGACGGCGCAGGCCAGGACGAGCGCCAAAAGCGCCGCAAGCGGGCCAAAGCGCCTTCGCCGGATACCGGTCATCATCGTTGTCTGGTCCATATTCCTCTCCCCTGTGTATTCCGCATTCCGCACACGGCCCGGCTCGCCCCGGACCGGTAAAATTTGTGCGCCCGCCTCACGCGATATCGAACAAATGCGCCGCTGCGGGCATTACGAGCGCTTGAGCTGCACCGCGATCTGCAACATGGAGTCCGACGTCTGGATCGATTTGGAGTTCATTTCGTAAGCGCGCTGCCCCACGATCATGTTGACCATTTCGTCCACCACTTCCACGTTGGACATTTCCAGGAACCCCTGGGCGATGGTCCCCACGTTGTCTTCGCCGGGAACGCCCTCGGTTTCGTCCCCGGAAGCTTCCGTCGGGGAATACAGGTTGCGCCCCCGCGAATCGAGACCGGCGGGGTTGATGAAGGTGTACAGCGGGATATCCGCGGCGGCCAATTCCTCGCCCGCGGAATCCAGCGCGGCGATGTGGCCGTTTTCCGTGACCACGATGTTCTTGGTTTCCGCCGGAACGGTAAATTCCGGCTGCAGCACGTAGCCGTTGGCCGTGACCATCGTCCCGTCCTGGTTGAGCTTGAAGGCGCCGGCCCGGGTGTAGAACAGCTCGCCGTTCACTTCCACCTGGAAGAACCCGTCCCCTTCAATAGCCAGGTCCAGCGCGTTGTTGGTGTTCTGGTAATCGCCCTGGGAGAAGAACTTGTGCACCGCCGTGGGCCGCACGCCAAGCCCTACCTGGATGCCGGTCGGGATACGCTGATCCCCGTCGGTGCCGGTAATGGACCCGGCCATCTTGGATGTCTGGTACATAAGGTCTTCGAATTCCGCCCGGCTTTTTTTGAAGCCGATGGTATTCACGTTCGCCAGGTTATGCGAAATGACGTCGATGTTGAGCTGCTGGGCCACCATGCCGGTGGCGCCCGTCCAAAGGGAACGCATCATAAGAAAATCCTCCTCGCGGTAACCGCGGTCTTGCTGCTGTGGTCAAAAAAATCCGTTCCGGCCGGCGGTCACGCGTTATCCGCGTTGCCTGCCGACCTTGGTGTTCGCTTCGCGGTCAATGGCGTCGGACGTCTGCATGACCTTCTGGTACGCTTCGAACTGGCGCTGGGCCTCGATCATGTTCACCATCTCGTACACGGCGTCCACGTTGGCGGACTCAAGAAATCCCTGCGCTATCCAGGTGCGGTTGGGGTCGATCTCCACTTCCGCCACCTCCGCGCCCGGACGGGGCCGGTACAGGTTGCTGCCCTGTTTTTCCAGGTTCGCCAGATTATCGACGGTCACCACCTGGACCTGCCCGATCAGATTCTCATCCGCGAACACGCGGCCGTCTTCGGCGACCACGATATTTTTCGTTCCGGGCGGCACGGTTATTTCGCCGCCTTCACTGAGGACCGGCCATCCCCGTTCGGTAACGACGGTCCCTTCCTCGTTAACGGTGAAATGGCCGTTGCGGGTATAGAATTCGCCGTCCGGAGAGGCCACCTTGAAAAACCCCTCGCCGTTGATGGCAAGGTCGAGCGGCGCGCTGGTCACCTTCATGCCGCCCTGTTGGAAATCCGTCAGCGCGGTCGCGATCCGGGTCCGGGCGATATGCTGCGGATCCGGAAAAAATTTTTTATCCCGCAGGTTCGCGACGGGTTCCATGATGTGGTCGTGCGCGAACAGCACCATGGTATCCTTGAAGGCCAGGACGTCGCGCTTATAGCCCGTGGTATTCACATTCGCCAAATTGTTGGCGATGCTGTTCACTCGATGTTCGTTGCTAAGAGCGCCGAAAAGCGCGCTATACATAGCATTCTGCATGGATATGCCTCCTCAAGCCGTCGGATTCCCTCCCGTGGCTTGCCTCTGGCTTTGCAATATGCGGGCCAAGCCCAAGCAGACACAAAAACGAACTGTTCCGGTGGGTTGTCTAAAAATCGCCGCGCGGCGGATCACTGACAGGCCAAAAGCGAGCAAAAATTTCCTCGGTTTGCCGCCGGCGGCGTCACCCCTTCCCTATGCGGCCGCTATCCGCGCGATACTCGTCTTGCTGGCTTGAAGACCGTCTGGTACCCTTCTTTCAGACGCCGATTGCACCACGGCTTTCCAACGGGAGAAGTATGAAGAATTTTGAACGCTTCCGCGCGCCGGTCCCGTCCAACGAAAATCCGGATCCCGGCAATAAGCCGTCATTCCTGCAACCGACGAGCTTGGTCGTGCTCTGGGCCTGCCTGCTCGGCCTGTGTTCTCTTTTCGCGCGGACGGGGGTTGCCGGGCAAATCCCGGTAGCCGCCCTGACCTTGCTCGCCTGCCTTATCGCCCGCAATGCCGGACCCGTCTTGCCGGGATTCCTCGGCGCCTGCTCGGCGGCGGCGCTCGGAGTCTTTCTTGAAAATCTTGGTTCGGTCAGCATGGGGGCGGGCGCGATTCTGTATTTTCTTCTCTT
>JAJBSY010000012.1 GCA_020861205.1 Deltaproteobacteria bacterium
TGGGCCGGCTTGCGCCAGTCCCAGGTGTGGTCGATATAGGCTTTTCAGTCGGCGGAAGCTTCCGGCGGGATGATGGCGGAGGTGCAGCCGTCCGGCAAGGCGAACATGAGCTCGCTCCGGCAGTTAAGGGCGAGGATGTCGCCGTAGGATACGCCCGCGCCTTCGGCTATGCCGCGCATTTCCTCAATGGCGTCCGGCAGGTATTCCGTGATGGAGGGTTCGAAAAGGGCGGCGCGCCGGACGGCCTCCTCCCATTTGAGGGAGGCGTACGTTTCGAACAGCTCGCGGTAGAGGGAAAGGCTGTTGCCGATCCGCTCGGCTGCAAGGCGGCCGTAAGTCAGCCCGCGTTCATGGGGGGAACCCTCAATGCGAATGTGGGGGAATGGATGGGACATGGTCTTCCTCTATGGGCGTGGACGCGGGCGGCGGCCCGGGCACGTTTTGTCTGTCCCGAAGCCGCGCGGAATTCCGCGCGGCTTCGGGGTTCGTTATCGCATGATCAGGTTGGGCAGGAACAGGGTCAATTGCGGTATGTACGCCAGAAGCAACATGCCGAAGATCATTGTCAGGAGGAAGGGCAGAACCTTGACCGTCAGCTGCGCGATCGTGATTTTACTTATCCCGCACACGGCGAAGAGGGAAATGCCCACGGGCGGCGTCGCCATGCCGATAGCAAGGGATATCACCGTCACGACCCCGAACTGGATCAGGTCGATGCCCACGTGCTGCGCGATGGGCGCGAAAATCGGCACGACCAGCAGGATGATGGCGCCGGTTTCCATGAAGGTCCCGAGGAAGAGGTAGCAGGCCAGCATAAGCAGGTAGAGCAGTTCCTTGTTGTCCGTGAGGCTGAGCATGGCCGCGGAGGCGTCCTGTGGAACCTGGAGGATGGTCATCAGCCAGCCGAAGGGGCTCGCGGCGCCGATCAGGAGCATGATCATGGCGGAACTGAGGGACGCCTTGTAAAATACCGGGATGATGTCCTTGAGGGTCATTTCCTTGTAAATGAAAAAGCTGACGAACAGGCCGTAAACGACGGCCACGGCCGCCGATTCCGTGGGGGTGAAGATGCCGGTCATGATGCCCCCCAGGATGATGACGGGCATCATGATGCCCCAGACGGCGTCCGCGAAAGATTTCAGGCGCTGGGCCCATGTGTGCTTGTCCCCGGTCGGGAAACCCAGGCGGCGCGCGAAGACGTAGTTGGTTATCAGCAGAAGCACCGACAGGACCAGGCCGGGAACGATGCCGCCGATGAGCAGCTTTCCGATGGATACGTTGGCCACCACGCCGAAAATGATCATGGTGATGCTGGGCGGAATGATGACCCCCAGGCAGGCCGAGGAGGCGACGACCGCGGAGGCGTAAACTTTGTCATAACCGCGTTCGGCCATTTCGGGAATGGTCAGGCTGCCGACGGCCGCGGCCGTCGCGGGGGTTGACCCGGAAATGGCGGCAAAGAACGTGCAGGCGACAATGGACACGGCCGCGAGGCCGCCCTTGATATGGCCGACAAGCGTATTGGCCAGTTCCACGATGCGGCGGGAAACGCCGCCGGTCTCCATGATGGCTCCCGCCAGCATGAAGAACGGAATGGCGAGCAGGGGGAAGGAGTTGACCCCCGCGACCATGCGCTGCGCGATGACGATGTTCGGCAAGTCGCCGGCCAGGACGCAGGCGACGGAAGCGACGCCGAGGGAAAATCCGATGGGCACGTTCAGGACGAAGCAGACGAGGAGTGCTGTGAACAGAGCATGAAGCATATCAACCCTCCCCTACTTCCATGGTGGGAGCTGTGTCCCCGCCCTTGAAAATCAACCGGATGTTGTTGAGCCCGAAACAGATCATGAGCGCCCCCATGACCGGCATGGCCGCATAGACGTAGCTCATGGGCAGACCGAGCGCCGGGGATGCCTGGATATGCGTTCCCATGGTGATCTCGATGCCCGTGACGAGCAGAAAGAGGCCGAATCCGGCGATGATGAGGTTGACGATACAAGCGGCGACATTTTTGAGCGCTTTGGGAAGCAGGTTGACCACCACGTCGATGCCGATGTGGATGCGTTCCCTGACCCCCATGCCCGCCGCGATGAAGGTCAGCCAGACGAAGATGAACCGGACCAGTTCCTCGCTCCAGGAAGGGGCCTTGTTGAATCCGTAACGCAGAACTATCTGATAAAAGGTGAGCGCGGTAATCACCAGCATCATTCCTGCGACAAAAACTCTCATTACCCTGTAAAGCAACGATTCTTTTTGTTGAGCCATATTGTCCCTCTTTTTGATACCGCCACTCATGGGATACACAACTCACTCGGGAAAAGTTTCGGGCTTGGACGCCTCAAACACCGGTGGGCAGTAGCGGTTTGCAGATTGGGCCGGGGAATGGAGCCACTCCCCGGCCGACCGGAAACTACTTGGTGTCGATGACGCGTTGGACGAGTTCCTTGCCGCGGGCTTCGGTGCCGCCGATCTTGGCGTAGAACATGGGATAGATCTTTTCGCGGGCGGCCTTGGCGAAGGATTCCTTGTCGATGTCCTTCGCGGGCGTGATTTCCATGCCGAGCTTCCCGAGGATGCCGAGCATCTCGGCTTCCTGTTCCGCTATGCGCTTGCGCTGCGTGGCGCATCCGGCGAGGGCCGCTTCGGCGACGATTTTCTGATGTTCGGGAGAGAGCTTCTGCCAGAATTTTTCGGAAAGGATGTATTGGCGGGGATAGTAAAAATGTTCGGTCTGGGAGAGGTATTTCTGCACTTCATAGAAACGCTGGCTTTCGATGAGGTTCAGGGGGTTTTCCTGACCGTCCACGACGCCCTGCTGCAAGGCGGAATACAGCTCGCCGAACGCCATGGGGATGGCGGACGCGCCGAAGGCGTTGATGGTGTTGATCATAACTTCGCTTTCCATCACGCGGATTTTCAGACCCTGCATGTCCGCTATGGACTTGATGGGGCGCTTGGAGTTGGTGAAGGAGCGGAAGCCGCCGTCGTTGTACCCCAGGTGCCGGATGCCGACCTTGAGATACAGTTCCTGCACTTCCTTGCCCAGGGGACCGTCAAGAACGGCGTGGGCGTGGTCTATGTCGCGAAAAATGTAGGGCAGGTCCCACAGCATGGCTTCGGGAACGAAACGCCCCATCGGGCCGTTTTCGATATCGCCCAGTTCGATCGTTCCCATCTGGACGCCTTCGACGATGGTGCGGGCGTCGCCCAACTGGGCCGCCGGGTACAGTTGTACTTTGATTTCGCCGTTGGATTTTTCCTCGACCATCTTCTTGAAGACGTCAAACGCCATGTTTTGAGCGTCATCAGCCTGCAAATTGCCGTTGTGGGCCGCTTTGAGGATGATGGGTTTTTTGGCCGCTTCGGCCCCGGGAGCCGCCAGGAGGCACAAGCACACTGCCGCAACAAATAGGGTCAGTCGTTTCATACATTCTTCTCCATAGGTTAAACGATCTGAGCCGGATGGCCCGTAACCGGCGGTGCGGCGGCTCTAAAGCCCACGCTCCGCGTACAATTAACAACTGCGCAGGGCAAACGTTTTCCCGATATGTAACGCAGACAAGCAAACGGACGGTGCTAAAAAGTCAGAACTCTCTCGCCCTCTTTAAGGATCTTGGTGAAGTGCTCGCCGATATAGAAGAGCTCTATATCGCCGAACGACTCGATTTCGGCCACGGCGCCCAGTTCTTCCGCGCAACGGCGGCAGGCGGAAACGTCCCCCCCGGCCTCGATGAACGCCCTGACCTTCGCCCGGATTTCGGCATCCTCGCAAAACAGCTTGGTCGCCCCGCCCCACATGATGACATGCACGTGCTTCCACCAGCCCTTGAGCAGCGAGTTGGTCGCATACATGAACACCATCAGCTTCACGGTGGTCGGATCACTGCTGGTCCAGACGATATGGAGCGTGTCGTTCTTGTTCATTGCGTATCCTTGTCATTCATCGTGGTCGTTTTTGGTCAGCATCACATCCGGACCCTGGATGACGTTCTCGATATGAAGGAGCATTTCTTGCCGCGCCCGTTCGGGGTCTTCATCCATGAGAGCATCATATATCCGGCGGTGGTGGTTGATCGCCGTTTGTTTCTGGCCGGGCCGGGTGATGATCAACTGTTTGTTCGCTTCAAACATGAGCTCGCGGACAGTTTTCAGCATTTCCAGCAGAAAGAAGTTGTTGGACGTGATCGCGATGACTTCATGGAAAACGAAGTCTTTCCGGGAGAACAGGTCCACGTCTTCCTGCTCGACCATGTCTTCCAAGGCTTTGGTCAGGGCGACCTTGTCCGCCGGGCTGATCCGTTGCGCCGCAAGGTACGCGATTTCGCATTCCAGGACCTTGCGCGACTCCATGATCTCCAGCAGTTTGTATTTTTTTGAGGTCTGCCGTTTCACGAAGTACTTGGTGAACGACGCGACGTCGTCGGTCAGATAACTCCCGCTTCCCAGACGGGTGTCTATCATGCCCAGGGTTTCCAGCGTCCGGATGGCTTCCCGTATCGAAGGCCTGCTCACGCCGAGGATCTCGGCGAGCTTGCGTTCCGCGGGCAACCGTTCGCCCTTTTTCAAACTTCCGTCAGCGATGAGCGCGCACACCTTTTCAAACACAATATCAGGAACCGACATAAACACCACCAGGTTGCGGTAGAAAAAGGGGAAAAAATTCCGGAAAACAAGAACTCCTGATTACAGTATCTTCCGGTCTTCCTCAATGCCGCCGCATCGCGGTGGTTTCCCGTCTCCGCCGGGGAAATCCGGCGGAGACGGGAAAAGCCTTACGCGCCGATAACCTTGCGGGCGATTTCTTCAAATTCGCCGAGGGTCAGCAGGCGCAGGTTTTCGAGAGCCCGCTCCTTGACCTTCATGACGATTTCCATGGCTTGCTCGTCATTCTTGGCCTTGAGACCGAGTTGGTCGAGATAGATTTCCACCGTCGGGATGCCGCTGAGCTTGCCGATGACCACTTCCGTATCCGGATGGCCGGTCAGGGAATAGAGGTAAGGAGACAGTTCGAGCGGCGCGATGCCGTCCACGTTCTTGAACCAGGAGGCTACGATGCCGGATTCGATCTTCGCGATGTCCGGGCCGACGATGCCGCGGTTCTGGCGGACATGGAGCCCGGAAACCTTGCGGAAATATTCGGCCAGCGGGTATATCTTTTCGTATTTGAGGCCGGTGTCCACGCCGTAGAGGGTGAGCAGGCCGAGAGCCACGTCTTCGTAGCTCGCGTTGCCGGCGCGCTCGCCGCAGGCGGAGATGGAGGTGTGCGCTATGTCCACGCCGGAAGCGAGCGCCATGATGGTGAGGGCGCTGCCCATGCCGTAGTCGTCATGCACGTGGATGCCGAGCGGTTTCTTGATTTCTTCCTTCACCTTTTTCACGAGGTAGGGAACCGCGTGCGGGTTCAGGCCGCCGAAGGTATCCACGATGGTGAGTTCGTCCATGTGGCCGTCTTTGGCGATGGCTTTCACCATTTTCATGTAGTCGTCTATGTCCGCGCGGGTGCCGTCGATGGTGAAGAAGGACACGTACATGCCGTTATCGCGGGCGTACAGGGTGGACTCGATGGAAAGCTCGATGGCTTTTTCAAAGCTCCACTTGTACGCGTATTCGATCAGGTGACGGCTGGACGGCACTTCCATGACCACGTTTTTCACGCCGCAGTCCACGGAACGCTTGATGTCGTCCTTCATGCAGCGGGCGAAGCTGAAAATCTTGGGGCCGAGGTTGCGTTTGTTTATCTCGGTGATGGCGGCCGCGTCCTGGGGGGACACCGCGGGCATACCGGCTTCGATGCGGTGGATGCCGAGCTCGGCGAGTTTCTCGGCCAAGGCGACTTTCTGGTCCTTGTTAAAAACCAGGCCCGACTGTTGTTCGCCGTCGCGCAGCGTCACGTCGTGGAACTGGATGTTTTTGGAAAAACTCATCTGGTCGCGAACTTCGGGGGCGAAGTTCCAGGGGCTGGTGTACCATTTGTCGGATTTCCAAGGGGTTTTCGATTCGTTGAACTTGGTCATGATGTCCTCCATTTAGGGGTAAAACACGGCATCCAGCGACGCCTGGCATTTGTTTGAAAACCGGGTGCTGTTCAGGAAAGCGCTTTTTTGTTCAGCCAGAATTTGGGTTTTCCTTCGGTCAGGGTCCGGA
>JAJBSY010000443.1 GCA_020861205.1 Deltaproteobacteria bacterium
TTCTTCATCAGTTGCTTTGCGCTTCTGGTCGCGTTCTAGGGCGTTTCCACAAGGCTGGTCAGGCCGAAGTCCTCGGGCAGGTTTTTCAGTTCCTCGCTCTCGAAGTCGATGAAGAAGCGGGCCGTTTCCCCGTTCTTGACCAGCCTGGTTCCGGTCACGCGTCCGAGGGCGTGGGGCGTGACCCCCGGCGTCATCCAGTAGAGCTTGTAAGCGAGGGATATGACTTTGGGTTCCTCTGCGCCGTCCGCAGGAACAAGGGAATCCGGGACCCAGAAGGCCGTTATGTTGTCGTGTATCTCTTCGCCGCTCGGAATTTGAATAAGTTCGATTCTCCCCGCCCCCCAATCTCCCTGCGGTTCCACCCAGACCGATGTTTTCCGGTCGAAGCGGTTGCCGATGTCCTGGTAATGGTCGAAAAAGGCGTCACGCTGCATGAGGCCGAACCCGCGCGGGTTTTCCATCGGGAAGGTATTGACCGCCAGCCGCGAAGGGTTGAGAAGAGGTGCCCAGTACCAGGCCTTCTCCCCGTTGGAAAACAACAGACCGTCGGAATTGTGCACTTCCGGCCTGTAGTCGCCGGGCCTGCCGTTCTCCGTTTCCGAATAAAGAAACATGCTGGTAAGCGGGGCTATGCCGATCTTTTGCGGCCAGACGGAGCCTTTGCGCAGAAAGATTCTGGATTCCACGTCCATGACCGTGGATGTTCCGGGGGTTATGCTGTAGCGGTAGGCTCCCGTCAGGTTCGGGGCATCCAGAAGGGCGCAAACGGTTATGCTGGTGTCGCCGGGCTTGGGAGTAACGATCCAGAATTCGCGAAAATAGGGGATTTCCTCCCCTTCGGGGAGCGCCGTGTTGACGGCGAGGCCACGCGCGTTGACGCCTCTGCGCGCGTATTTGCCCACCCCGTGAAAATAGGACGCTCCGAGGAAGGAGGCTACGTTGTCGCGCGACGAAGCGGAATTTAAGGGGTAAATGATCCGGAATCCGGCAAATCCCGGGAGCGTCTGGGCGACCCTTTCAGCCAACGCCTTGCTGGTGTAAGAAAACATGTCCGGTGAAAAAGGGAGTTCCGTCTGCCCGCCGCCGTCGACGATGTTGATGGTGACCTGGCGGTTGTAAATGAAGCCGGGGTGGAACAACTCGATGTCGAACAACAGCGGTTTTTTACGCCAAAGGGACTCTTCCGGTTTGAACTGGATGCTTTGCCATTGGGATTCCGACAAGGAAAGAAGGTATTCCGGCACCCGGGTCTCCGCCGGTTTGAACGAACGGCCGGCCCTTTTCTTGGCGGTCTGGATAACGGAAGGGAACGGATCCGTTATGACGGGTTCCGGCGGCGCCTTGGCGGAGGGCGAAGCGGCCATGGAGAAGGAAGCTGGAAACACCAGCACCGCCAACAGAAATATGGAAACGGCGCACGCGAAACGGCGGGCTGGCGAAAGGCGGCTATCGGGAAAGGCAAAGACTGACATGGGATACAGCTATACGCCTAGGGCTTGGCGCTGTCCAGCGTATTTCGGCGGTAAACGAAGTCCGGGGAAAAAAGCGGGCGCTTATCCCGCTTTTTTCCCCGTGAAAACAGGATCATTCGCCGGGCGTGAACGTAACCGTGAGCCCAAGGGCCGCGGGGTTCATGGTATAGGCCTGCAGCAGTTGGTCGACCGTGGCAGCCTGTTCGGGGGCCACCGCGATTCGCAGCGTGCCGCCGGGTTTTTCCAGGAAACTGATAAGCCCGGTCAGGATTTCCTTCCCGGCCTGGCTGGACTCGTTGTCCTTCTGGTTCCGCAGGGATTCCACTTCAATGGAGCGGGTTTCGGCGGCGGTAGAATCACTGTGGAGCCCCTCAATGGCGAAAAGCACCTCGGAAAGGCCATGGTCCGTCATCGTAACGTCGAAATTTTTCAACGCGGTCCGGTTGGGCATACCCATGGCCATTGCCATGAGGTTGAGGTCTTTGACGGCGTAGGAGAGGGAGCCTTCGCCGAGGCCGGAGCCCTTGAGGAACAATTTTTTGCACTCCAGGTCAAGGGTGTTCATCTCCTTGAGGGTCGTAACCTGTTCGACCTTCCCTTCAAGGGTAATGGTGTCCGGCAACGCCGCGAAAACCTGGGGAGGCAGGGCGGAAGTCTCCGTGACGAGCGCCTTGTCGATATTCAGGTTGTCGAAGGCCAGGGTCATTGTGTGGGCGTCTTCGGCCGCATAGGTGACGTTCATGTCCGCGAGAGAGAAAAGCTCGCGTTCCCGCATCATGGGATGCAGTACGCGCAGACCGCCCATGCGGAGGTTTTTCACGGCAAAGGGCTGGCCTTTGAGCGCCCCCTGAACCGTGTGCGGCATGGGGGCGGGATCCTTGGCCAGAATCTCGCACAGGCCGACGAAGCTGGGCAGGACGATTTCGTCCGAAGACAGGGTCTCCAGCGCCACCAGCGGAATGTCTTTGTATGACGCTTTGATGTTTTGGATGGATAAAGGACCCATTTTGCGGATGGAATAGTCTTTCGCTTCCGCCGACTCCAGCACGACGTCCATTTTTTCGCCGTTGACGTCGATTCCATACGTGTAGTTCGTGATGGAAGACCGGCCGATGTGCATGGTTTCATACGCTTTAAGAATGCCGGCGGCCGCTTGCATGACTTGTTTCGTCTCCTCGGCATCCGGCTGGTTGCCCGCGTTCACGGCCATGAGGATGGGGAAGCCTTTTTCCAATTCCGTCTTCATAAGCATGAAATCGGCGGAAATGTTTTCAACGACGTAGCGTTCGACGCGCGCCTTGGCCACGGGGCTGTCAATTGTAGCGTTTTCGGCGATAAGCGTGCCGATCAGTTTCGCCGTTCCGGCCCCGTCCTTGAAACCGTCCATATTAATGCCCGAAGCGGCGATCCGGGCGAAATTGAACGTCATGAGAACGGATTCTTCCTTGCCGCTCTTGGGAATGGAGAACGTATAGGTGCCGCCCACATTGGTCAGGATAACGGACTTGTCAAAAAATGAGACGTCGATTTTTTCAGCCTTGGCGTGGAGCGAGGGCGGCAATTCGGCCAGGAATTTTTCAATGTCGGCCCGGACGGTTGACTCAAACTGCCATTTCACGCCGAACACGCCCGCGACGGCGACAAGGCATACGATGCCCGCGATGATGCCGATTTTGCGTTTGCTCATAAGATCCCCTTCTCATTCGGCGGGCCGGATAAGCGGCACGCCGGGTTGTATGCGATACGAAAAAGCGAAAAAAGGGGTATACGTTGTATCCGCCAGGGGTGCAAGGGCAACGGACCGTTTTTTCCCGCGCGATGCCAAAGATGCCGGGACCGCAAGTCCCGGCATCAGTTTACGATAAATTCGACTTTTGGACCGAATGCCGCCGGTATCCGCGAGTCTGTTTCGTGAGGGCTTCGGCAACCATGGCGGAACCGCGCTTCCGACATCGCCGCCAACCCTTGCCTATTTTCCGTAATGCGGCACCTTGGTCAACCAGCCTTCGGGGGCGGGCGACTTGCCGATCTGCATCTTGCTGTACATCTCGTACAGCGAGCGGGAATGCTGCCCTATCTGGCCGTCGCCCACCACGAGTTCCTCGCCGTTTTCCAGAATATAGGAACCCACTGGGCTGACCACGGCCGCTGTGCCGAAACCGCCGGCTTCGATAATTTCGCCGGATTTCACCTTGCTCAGGAAATCATCGAGGCGGACGTGTTCGGTCCTGGCCTTGACCATGCCTTTCCGGGCCAACTCGAGGACGGATATGGACGTCACGGAGCGCAGGATGGAATCGTTGAATTCCGGAATGATAAAGGTGCCGTCCTTGAGAACGTGGTAATGGTTCATGGTGCCCACCTCCTCGATGAACTCGTTGCTCGCGTCGAGATACAGCACTTGGCCCGCGCCGTGTTCGTGGGCGTACTCTGCGGCGCGCAGGGAGGAGGCATAGTTGCCGCCGCATTTCGAAGTACCCGTGCCGCCGGAGACCGCGCGGTGGAATTTGCGGGTGATGAGCAGTTTCACCGGATGGGAGAATCCTCCGGGATAGTAAGGACCGGATGGCGAAAGAATGATGCAGAAAGTGTAGCTGTTGCTCGACTTCACGCCAAGGGTATCCTGGGTGCCGAAC
Organism: Deltaproteobacteria bacterium; assembly: GCA_020861205.1. GTDB lineage: Bacteria > Desulfobacterota > Desulfovibrionia > Desulfovibrionales > Desulfovibrionaceae > FLUQ01. The sequence goes on from JAJBSY010000443.1 coordinate 4,109, forward strand.
ATGAACGGACGGATATAGAGGGAGGATTCCGGGACGGAAGGACACCATTTGCGCTCGACGTCGATAAGGCGCATCAGGCCTTCAAGGTGCAGATCAACCGGCATATGGGGCATACACAAAATATCGGCGGATTGGTTGAGGCGTTTGATGTTTTCATCGATACGGAACATGTAGATTTCGTTATCGGGATGCAGATAGGCCTTGGCGCCTTCGAAGATGGCCTGGCCGTAATGAAGGACAACGGCGCCCGGCATCACGGAGAATGGGCCGTAAGCAGTGATGCGGGGGTTTTTCCATTCGCCGTTCTCATAGTCGGCCACAAACATATGGTCGGTACGAAGCGCGCCGAAGGGCAGATCGTTTTCATTGGTCAGGGAGCCGCGTTTGGCGCTGTCAATCAGTTCGTAGGTAATGTTCATCAGATCCTCCGGCGCTTAGGTGTAGCGCAATGTTGTTCTCTTGTCCAAATCCTCGCCCGGCAGGGCAAAGACATATCGCAATCGTGCAGGAAGAGACTGGCGGCCGCCGGCGCCAAGGCTGAAAAACAAATTGCCTCGGAACCGGCTAGGGTAGTCGTACGGCGACGGCGGCGGCCGCGGCCACGGCGGCGGCTGCTACGGACCCGGCGGCGGAGGCGGGAGCGATGGGATTATCGTGGAGGCACGGAGAAAGGGACACGCGCATAAGGCCCGGGCGGCTGCCGGACGAAGGGCTGAAAGCTTGCCGTGTATTCGCGAAGGTGCACGTGTACATTGACTAACTCGTGGGTTGGAAGAAACATTAGCGAAGTTTTTTTTTTTAGGCCAGCAGTTTTTGCAACAAAAACAGCCGCCGGGGCGGGCGGGCGCAAAAAGGCCCTCCGCATCCGGAACCGGAAGGGAGGGCGTGCTGTGTAGGGCGCGTTGGAAAATCAGCCGTCCCGCGTGATGCCGCCGTCCGCGTCGCCGATTTCTCCGGTAATGAAACTGGCAAGGTCGGAGGCGAAAAAGAGGATCATATTGGCGATTTCCGCCGGGGCCGCGCCGCGGCCGAGAGGGATGACGCCCAGGACTTTCCTTGTGTATTCGGGATCGTCGGTTATCGTTTGGGTCATGGAGGTCGTCGTGTAGGAGGGACAGACCGCGTTGCACCGGATGCCGAAGGGGCCGCCTTCCCGGGCGATGGCCTTGGTCAGGCCGATGACGCCGGCTTTGGATGTGGCGTACGCCGCGGTGCCGAGGAGCCCGCCGCCGATTTTACCGGCCACGGACGCGATATTGACGATGCTGCCGTTCCCCCGGGCTTTCATGTGCTCGTAAACGGCGCTGCAGGTGGCGAACGTGCCGGTCAGGTTGATCCGTAAAACCTTTTCCCATGCGGCGTCGGTTATTTCCTCGAAAGGCAGGGTGTTCACGATACCGGCGCAGTTGATGAGGATATCCACGTCGTGGAGGTCCCGGATGATGGACGCCACACAGGCGCGGATACCTGCGGGATCGCTCAGATCCATCGCGTACGTGTGTACCTTGTTCCCCAACTCCCGCTGAACGGCTTTGGAAGCCTGCTCGTTGATGTCGGTAATAACGGCGGTGCCCCCGCCCTTGATGATTCCCTCGACGACGGCTTTGCCGATGCCGTTGGCGCCGCCGGTGACGATCGCCGTTTTACCTGTGAAGTCCATACGCTCTCCTTTTGCCGGGTAAGCAGTTCCGTGTCCGGGAAGCCGCGTTGCGTGGCGGTTTGGCCGCCGGTTGCAAAATCCGTGTCGTCCGGGCGCGGACGGCACGGCTCGGTTACAGTTCAAGGTCCAGCATGGCGCGCTTGATGTGGTAGGCCATGGCCACGGCCGCGCCCTCGGCGTCACCCAGGCGCATGTAATGGATGATCTCCCGATGGGTCACCACCGCGTTTTTCGCGACCGGGTCGGGCGAAACCTTGTGCATGTATCGCGCTCTGCGTCTGGCGTCCGCCGCGGAGTCGGGGAGAATGGGCTCCCGCCGCTCGATAACCTGGTGGGGGGTG
>JAJBSY010000155.1 GCA_020861205.1 Deltaproteobacteria bacterium
GAATGGTCAGGCGAATATGCCGGCGTATCCGGCGACTTGCATCTATCGAACGTCCGGAGCCGCCGCGTCTTTCCGCAAGGGGCGCCAGATTTAAGCACAGCAATATAGCGCCGAAGATAATCATCGTCAAGGGATGATTATCACGGCAGGCTCAAAATGTGGGGCCCGTCATGCCCCACGATGACCGTGTGCTCGAAATGGGCGGACATCCCGCCGTCACGCATCACGGCTGTCCAGCCGTCTTCCAGGACCGAGACCTCGTAGGACCCGGTCGCGACCATGGGTTCGATGGCAAGGGCCATGCCTTCCTGCAAAGGAAGGTCTGGCAGCCCCGGCGCGAAGTAGTTCGGAATCTCCGGTTTCTCATGGAGATGACGGCCGATGCCGTGCCCCACAAATCGCCTGATGACCGAAAACCCGTGCGCCTCCACATGCCGCTGCACGGCGATGCCTATATCGTTCAGGTTGTTGCCCACGCGCGCCGCCGCGATCCCCTTGGCCAGTGATTCGCGCGTCACGTCCATGAGCTTCTGCTTCTGTTCGGAGACGGTTCCCACCCCGATGGTGCGGGCGGAATCGCCGTGGAATCCGTCGAGAATGACGCCGAAGTCGAAACTGACGATGTCGCCCTCGATGAGCATCCGCTTGTCCGAAGGAAAACCGTGCACGACCTCCTCGTTCACCGAGCAACACAGGGCGAACGGAAAATCCAGGTATCCCAGGAAAGAAGGCCGCACCTTGTGGCGCGAACAAAAATCGCGGGCTATTTCTTCAAAGAGCATTGTCGGAACGCCGGGACGCACTGCGGCTTCCATTTCATCCAGGGCCAGGGCGACCAAGCGGTTCGCCTCGCGCATCACGGCTGCTTCATTGGCGTTTTTTAAAAAAACGCCGCGATACTTCTTCACGCTTCGCCTGCCGGTTTGAGTTTTAGCGGGGACTCCCCCGCTTCCGGACAGCTTATGACCGACCCTTCAGACGGGTCTTGCCCATAAGTCCTTCATACTGACGCGAAATTAAGTGCGATTCGAGCTGGCCCATGAAATCCATGGCCACGCCAACCACGATGAGCAGGCTGGTGCCGCCGAAATAGAACGGCACGGCGAACTGGTTCATCAGCACCTGGGGGATGACGCAGACCACGGAAATGTAGAGCGCGCCCCAAAGAGTGATGCGGGTGAGCACCCGGTCGATGTATTCGCGGGTTTTGCCGCCGGGACGGATGCCCGGGATAAAACCGCCCTGCTTTTTCAAGTTTTCCGCGATGTCCTTGGGATCAAAATGATCGCCGTGTAGAAGAAGCAGAAAAACACGATCAGGCCGATGAACAGAACGTTATACAACACCGTGGACGGGGAGAACCAGCTCGCCACATCCTTCAGCCAGGGAGCGGAGGAAAAACCCGCGACCGTCGCGGGGAAGATAAGCAGGCTCGAGGCGAAGATCGGCGGGATGACGCCCGCAGTGTTCACCTTCAGGGGCAAGTGGGTGGTCTGGCCGCCGTACATCTTGCGGCCGACCTGCCGCTTGGCGTAGTGAATGGGGATGCGGCGCTGCGCGCGTTCCACAAACACTATGCCCACCAGCACCGCCAGCATGAAAACGACCAGGATGATGGCCTGGAATATACTGAAGGTGCCGGCGCCGATAAGTTCTATGGAATGCATGATGGCGCGGGGCAGCCCCGTGACAATGCCCGAAAAGATGATCAGCGAAATACCGTTGCCGATGCCTTTTTCGGTGATCTGCTCGCCCAGCCACATGATAAGCACGGTCCCGGCGGTCATGGTGATAACCGTGACTAGCTTGAAGGAAAGCCCCGTCATGATTACCAGCGGCGCGTTGGTAAGCGGGCTGTGCATGCTTTCCAGCACCGTCGCCAGGCCGAAGCCCTGCACGAGGGTGATGAGCACGGTGCCGTAACGCGTGTACTGCGTGATCTTTTTACGGCCGGCCTGTCCTTCTTCCTTGGCCATGCGCTTGATGTCCGGGCTCACCACCTGCAGGAGCTGCATGATGATGGACGCGGAAATGTACGGCATGACCCCGAGAGCGAAGACCGACAAATTGGAAAGCCCGCCGCCGGAAAACATGTCGAAGATGCCGAACAGCGTGTTCTGCACGGACGCAAAAAACTCTTTCAGCGCCACGGCGTCGATGCCCGGCACGGGCACATGCACGCCCAGCCGGTAAGCCACCAGAAGGAGCGCGGTCCAAAGGAGCCTCTTGCGAAGCTCCGGGACGCGCGCAAGATTTTCTACACCGGAAAGTGCCACGGCTTATCCTTCCGTCTTGGTTTCGGTTGCAGCTTTCGCTTTTTTCCCTTTGGGGGCTTCGGCTACGTCCTCCCCGCCAAGGGCTTTGGCCTGGCCGCCGGCGGATTGAATCTTCTTCAGGGCGGAAGCGCTGAACTTGTGCGCTTCAACCGTGACGGCCGCGGTTAGTTCACCGTCGCCGAGAATTTTCACCGGGCAGCCCGCTTTGGCGAGGCCGCGTTCGTAGATATCGTCGATGGAAATCTCGCTCTTGCCTTCAAAGGCGACGGCGAGCAAACCCACATTGATGACCTCGTACCGGACGCGGAAGGGATAGTTCTTGAAACCGCGCTTGGGCAGACGCCGTTGCAGGGGCATCTGGCCGCCTTCAAAACCCGCGGGCACGCCGCCGCCGGAACGGGCGTTCTGGCCCTTGTGGCCCTTGCCGGCGGTGGATCCCCAGCCGGAGCCGCCGCCGCGGCCGATGCGTTTGCGGTTTTTACGTTCTTCCGGGAAGGGGTATAATTGATGCAGTTGCATTATTCTTCCACCTCCACCATATGCGGAACTTTGGCGACCATACCGCGAATCGCGGGGGTATCCTTGAATTCTTTGACCATGCGGATGCGCTTCAGGCCCAACGCGGCAAGAATCTTGCGCTGTTTGGGCGTGCAGCCGATCCAACTGCGAACGAGTCTTACTTTCATTGTTCTACCTTTATGCTGCGCGCGCCATTATAATGGCACGCGGTTTTCGCGCCGGGCCTTGTGGTTCTTGCCCCGGCACTCGCAACACGTCCCGGCGCGCTTACTTGCGGGGCGTTTCCAGTTTCTTGCCGCGAATTTCGCCCACGTCGTCGGCGCTGCGCAGAGAGGCGAGGCCTTCCACGGTAGCGCGCAGAACGTTGTGCGGGTTGTTGGTGCCGATGGCTTTCGTCAGCACGTCGGCAACCCCGGCTGCTTCCATGACGGCGCGAACCGGGCCGCCGGCGATGATGCCGGTACCCTTGGAAGCGGGCTTGAGCATGACGCGACCGGCGCCGAAACGGCCAAGCACTTCGTAAGGCAAGGTTCCTTCCACCAGGGGCACCGAGATCATGTGCTTCTTGGCGTGCTCGGAAGCCTTGCGCAACGCTTCAGGCACTTCCTGGGCCTTGCCCAGGCCGTACCCCACGCTGCCGTTGCCGTCGCCGACCACGACAAGCGCGGAAAAGCTGAAACGACGACCGCCTTTAACAACTTTCGCAACCCTGTTCAGGGACACGATCTTTTCGACAAAACCGGATTCGTTCTGTTGTTCCATGTCATTTCCTGCGACGTTACAATTTCAGGCCCGCTTCACGGGCGCCGTCGGCAACTGCCTTGATACGGCCGTGATACAGGTACCCGTTGCGGTCAAAAACCACGTTGGTGATGTTCTTTTCCTGGGCAAGGCGGGCGATTTCCCTACCCACCTGGTCGGCGCCGGTTTTGTTGCAATGCCCTTTGCCGTCACCCTTGTTGAGAACCTGGGTGGAAGTGGCGACAAGGGTGCTGCCGGTCGTATCGTCCACGATCTGCGCGTAAATGTGCACGTTGGAACGGAACACGACCAGACGCGGACGGTCGGCGCCGCCGGAAATTTTCTTGCGGATGCGGATCTTGCGACGGCACCGCGCCTGTTCTTTCGTCATAGCCATTGTATTCTACCTGCCTATTTCTTGGTGCCGGACTTACCGACTTTGCGGCGGATATGCTCGTTTTCGTACTTGATGCCCTTCCCTTTGTACGGTTCGGGCTTGCGCAGGCGGCGGATACGGGCCGCCGTTTCCCCAACGAGGACCTTGTCGATGCCCGTAAGGGTCAGCTTCTGGCCGTCCACCGAGGCGGAAATGCCCTTGGGCAGATCAACCACGACCGGGTGGGAGAAGCCGAGCGCCAGTTCCACCTGGGACCCCTTGACCCCGACCTTGTAGCCTACGCCGATGACCTCGAGGGTTTTGGAGAACCCGGCCGTCACGCCGGTGATGCAGTTGGCGAGAAGCGTGCGGCGCAGGCCGTGCTGGGCTCTCGCTTCGCGGGAATCGTCCGCGCGGGTGATGGTGACGAGGTTCGCCGCAACGTCATAGTTGAGGAGCGGATGCACGGGCGTCGCGAGCTCGCCCTTGGGGCCTTTCACAACGACTTCCGCGTCTTTTACCGTCACGGTAACACCGCTCGGCACATCAATCGGTTTTTTTCCTATACGTGACATGAGCAGACCCCTACCAGATTTCACACAAAAGTTCGCCCCCGACCTTCTGTGCCCGGGCGGCTTCGCCGTCGAGAACACCGCTGGAGGTCGAGAGAATGCAGATACCCAGGCCGTTCTGAACCTTGGGAATGGCCGAATGGCTGACGTACCGGCGCCGCCCGGGGGTGCTGATGCGCTTCAGGCCGGCGATGCCGGCGGTGCCCTTGTGGTAGCGAAGCGTGATCGCGATATCCTTCTCTTCCACGTTCACGGCATCCACATACCCTTCCTGCTTGAGGATGGCGGCGATAGATTCCTTCATCTTCGAGCGCGGCACACGTACTTCCTTATGCAGGGCCATGTGTGCGTTGCGGATACGCGTAAGCATATCTGCAATAGGATCGGTCATAATAAACTCCTTGGGGGATCAGCCCCATGCTGTGTATACCCCGCGAAAACGCGGGACCAGGGGAATCACCCCCCGGCGGTCCGGGCAAGGCCCGGTGCTTGCACAAAACTACAAGCTCGATTTGCGTACGCCGGGCAATTCACCGCGGAGCGACATATTGCGGAAGCAGATACGGCAAAGGCCGAACTTGCGCATATACGCGCGCGGGCGGCCGCAGATCGGGCAGCGGTTGTACCCGCGGCTCGAAAACTTCGGTTTGCGAGCGGCTTTGACTTCCAGTGAGGTACGGGACAAGGCTCTTCTCCTTATTACTTACGGAACGGCATACCGAGCTGGTCGAGCAGCAGCTTGCCTTCCTTGTCGGTGGCGGCGGTCGTTACGATGGTGATGTTCATGCCCTTGGGGTTGTCAACCCGGTCCGCTTCCAGATCCGGGAAGATGGCGTGTTCCTTGATCCCCAGGGTGAAGTTGCCGCGACCGTCGAACCCGCGATCCGGCACGCCGCGAAAGTCGCGGACGCGGGGAAGGGCGAAGTTCATCAGTTTATCAAGAAAATCCCACATTCTCTGGCCGCGCAGGGTAACGCGGCAGCCGATGGGCATACCTTCACGCAGCTTGAAAGCGGCGATGGACTTCTTCGCTCTGGTGACCACGGCCTTCTGCCCGGCGATGGCGGAGAGTTCCGCGACCGCTTCCTCCATCAGCTTGTTATTCTGGGAGGCGGCGCCAAGGCCGATGTTCAGCGAGATCTTTTCCAGTCCGGGAACCTGCATGGGGGATTTGTAGCCAAATTCCGTCTTCAGGGCCGGCACCACTTTCTCGCGATAAAGTTTTTCAAGACGCGTCATCGTCTTTCACCTTAATCCATATTTTCATTGCATTTTTTGCAGAAGCGAACTTTCTTGCCGTCCTCGGTGGTGCGGTAACCAACCCGGGTCGCTTCCGTGCACTTGTCGCATATCACCTGCACGTTGGAGATATGGATCGGCATTTCCTTTTCAATAATCCCGCCCTGCTGCTTGGCGTAGGGGTTGGGCTTGGTGTGGCGCTTCACCATGTTGATCTTCTCAACCAGCACGGCATCCTTCTTCTTGAGGATCTTCAGCACCTTGCCGACTTTGTCCTTATCTTTCCCGACGGTGATTTTCACCTTGTCGTTCTTGCGGATACGGTATTGTTTCATCATAGGCTCCTAGAG